>CAMAPG010000004.1 GCA_945859965.1 Opitutus sp. GAS368
GCACTCCAGGGTGGGCTAAACTTCAGCGGATGAGCCCGCCAAAAACTCCTCCAATCGGTCCTCGACCCGACCCCGCTTTTCGCTCCTTTTCAGGGAATTGAACTTCCACATCTTCTCAACCAATTTTGCCGGTTTTACTGAGGTCTGAACCTACATGACGCTCAATCAGCCGAAGAAATCTCTATGCGGCGCAGGGCTTTTTTCGGGGAAGGGTGAGGCGCTTGCCACCGCACTCCATAAGGGCGTTCCCAGGTTCATGGTCTCAATTCGAGACAACTCGCAGGCCTTATGTGCGCGATTCTAGAGCGAGTGAAGATGCTCGTCTTACACCCAGAGTGAAGGTCAATTGATCTCGACCCTGTACGGGGATCAAACGGGCGCGAAACGCCACAGCCTTGGGGACAGCGTCGAGGTGATCGGGATCAGGTCTCCTGATCCAATGCGGCTGAGTCACCGCGTCAAATCGCCCATCAGCACGTCCACGACACGCTCTTCTAGGACGGCTTTTCCGTGCGATCGCATCAACGCGGAAAGTTCCGCATCCCAGGCTGCCACCGCCGGGCGTCCGCGAAGCGGCAGGCTCGTCGTGCTCACCGCTGAAAGGTAGTCGGGTGCGCTCATTCGCCAGGGTTCCACGGAAAAACGCTGGATTAGAAAATTGGCGATGGCGATTCCTGCCAGATCCATGTCGCCGTGATATAGAAGCCGGCACCCCGCCTCGCGCAGTTGCCGTAGCAGAAGCTGGGCGGCGGATGCGGGCTGGCCCGAAGTGCAGATCAAGGGGAGACTCCGAGGTCCTAATCGTTGGGCGACAGCTGCGACCACGCTGGGATTCTCGCAGACGTGGATCGGAATCGGGCGGAGTCCGCCAAAGGAGTTTTCTCCTGCCGTGCGAAGCTGGCGAACCGTCAAATGACACGGCTCGCCCGCCGTCGCCATGACGTTCAGCAGTCGCCCAACGAGCGTGGAAGAATCTCCGCGAAGATTGAGCACGAGAACCGGCGCGCACAATTCATCCACCACCACGCCGACAAAATCCCACCGCTCTCGCCGGAAATCCGCGGACCGCGATGGCGGGACCTTTTGTTGCATGGCGATCGCCAGAAGACAGAGTGTTGACAGCGGTGTGCCAACATCCAGCGCATGACTGTCGGCGGCCACTCGAGCTGCGAATTCAGCCAGAGGCACCACCGGTTGAGGAAGCTGGCGCAGCACCGTGATCGCTTTTTCAATCAGGGCCGTGGCGACGGTGCGGTCTCCGCGAGCCAACCGCTTGAGCAGGCCCGTCGCTCGGAGGTGGTGCAACCAGGGAAGTAATTCGGGCAGGTCGGCGATGGCGAATTCGGCCGAGGCGAAGAGGTCAGACCAGCGCTGTTGCGCGGATTCCCGGCAGGCGCGCTGGTTGGTCACCGGGCCGGCGATAGCGTGCACCGCTTCCTCGAGTGAATCGCAGAGGTCGCCCTGGCGTAGAACTCGTTCCATTTCCGATAAACGGAGGGTCAAGGCTGTGCCGGAGGAAGGCTTTCGCGCGAGCAATTGGTCGATTGCGGACCGCTCGGCCTCGGGAGGATTGGACAGAGTTAATGAGCCCGTGAGAGGTCGACCCAAACGCAGGCGATCCGTCAGCGCTTGCAACAGGCGCGCGAGCATTGGGTGCCCGAGTGTCCGGCGGAGTCGCGCCAAATCATGGATCACGATTTCGGCTCTCCATCATCGCCTCGGAACAGATCTGCAGAATAGCCGTCGCCATTCTCGCCCGAATTGCCAGCCAGTTTTCCAACAGGTAAGGCTGTCTGTTGCGGAGGTTCTGCCTGCACTCGTTCCCGACCGTTCCAAACCCAGCGCGACGCCCACACCGCATCGATGCCGGCCCGAGCCGACAGTTGGTAGATCGCCAGACCGGGTATCGTGGGATAGCAGCCCCATTCGCGTTCGCTGGTCATGACGAAATCAAGGTCGAACTCGTGCAGCATGCCCATGCACTTGCTGCGCATGTCCGCGTCGATTCCGACAAACGCTTCATCGAGAAGAATGAGGCGGGGGGCAAGCTTTCCGGCGCTGCCGTAATAGGCGGCCGCGGCCGCGAACTGCGGGATGGTCAACGCCAGGGCTTTTTCGCCGCCGGAACCCGTGCCGTGCGTGCGCCGATTGAGGCGTTGCCAATCCCCCTCCTGCTTGCGCTCGACATGGAACTGATGCCATTGGCGATAATCGAGCGCCGTCATGAGTTGTTCCTGCCAGGTGCCGGTGATTTGGGTCTCGCGCACCCGGCGGATCTGCTCCTGGAGGAAATCGCCCAGCGCCTGCCGTTCCTGCGGCGACCAGGTTGAGCTCACCCCGAGCAATTTCTTGCGTGCTTCGGCAAACGCCGACGGCCCGTCGGCTAATGCCTCCCACTTGAATCGTAGCATCATGCCTGTGCTGGTGGGCCGCAGGTGCATTTGTTTGTTCATCCCGAGCACGAGCTCTTCCGCCCGGCGAATGAGTGATCCCAGCTCAACGGCAACGTCGTGAATCAGATAGTTTTCCAACAGCTCCCGTTCCTTGGCGGTAAGCAGTGCCCGGCGATTGACGATTTCCTCGGCTAGCATGGTGCTAAAGCGGTTCATCGGCTGTCGAGCGCCCTGGAAGGGAATGGTCACCACGAGGACATCGTCGTCGGTCGTCGCTTCCGGTCGATAGTCGTGGCTTTGGAGGGAATTGGTCAGGTCCTGAACATGCTGATACAGCAGTTTCTGGTTTTTATTCCACGTATCGTCGTCATAAACAACCCGACCGAGGACAGCATCAATTCGCCGGGACAGATCCACCGCCGCGGAAACCGAGACATCGCTCGGCAACCCGCCGGGCAGCGAAAGTTCTTCCGCGGCCGCAATAATCAAGAGGCCGGTCCCGACGAAACGGATCAGGTGTTCAATTGTTTTGGCACGGATCGCAACGTCCACTTCGATTTCCTTTTTGAAGTCGGTGATGGTCCCTTCTTGCAGGCTGACGGCTGCGCGGGCACCGCCCAGCGCTTCGGCGGTCGCGTTCTGTCGGGCCTGGATTGACCGAATGTGCAGGTCCACGGCCCGCAGGCGTGCCTCCAATTCCGCGACGGCGCCCCCGACGGTTTGCCGTAGCATTTCGGCCTCAGCCTCCGCTCTCGCGGCCTTCAGAGCCGCGTCCTGCGAATTGAGCTGGAAGCGCTCCGTGCGAAGGATGCTTTGATCGAGCCGGCCTTGTTGGTCGCGGAGAATCCGTTCTCCCGAGATCCGCTCGCGTACGAGCGGCCAAAGCGACGCCAGCGCCTGTTCATAGTTACCGACCGCATCCTCCAAGGCGCGGAGGTTTTCAACCCATCGCTGCAGGCCCAGATCGATGGCGGCGGCATCGCGCTCGGCGGACTTGCGGTTCCAGGTATCCCGCGTCGCAGCCAGACGCGCGTCGGCTTCCAGAAGACGAACCCGCGCTTGCGTCAACTGGCTTTGCTGGGCGTTGCGGCTTGCCATGGCACTGCGGACATGGACGTCGTTGGGCGCACGCTCCGCCTCGGCGCGGGCGGTTCTTCCGCGATCGTCGATCGCTTCGATTGCCGTGCGAATGGCCGAGAGGATCTGCTCCTGATGAGCAATTTCCTCATCTAGTTCATGCAGCCGCCGGAGCCTGGCTGCTTCGCGGGCGGCTTGACCGATGTGTTGAGCCCGGGGTTTCGCCCAGCGTCCAAATTTTGGCCCGATCCGCCAGCGCCCGGTTGGGTCGACCCAGACGGGTCCCTGATTTTCGCCCAACCCGATTCGGCGGAGAATTCGTTCCACAACGCTTGCCGACACCGTGGCTGCCCGCCCGATCCGATCTGGCGAAGGACGAAGCACCGCCGCTAATGTATGCGGGTGCGGGACGAGCGTTTCGGCGGTGGATTCGTCAGCACTGAGCAACGTATCGAATCGTTCAAGATCGACCAACGTTCCGTTCGGGTTTACCCAGGCATCCAGAAGGCCGGACGATTCCAGGGCTGCCTCGAGTGCGGCTTGCTGATCCGTTGGAATATCGTCTAAAAACTCACACAGCATCCAAAGCGGCGCTCCGTCGCGCGACTCGCGAGCATTCGGATCTCGCGTGTACGGGGGCGGGGGAGGCTGATGCCCTCCTTTCGAAAGCCGTTCCTGCTCATCGCGCACGCGTTGCATCTCAACCGTGTGCGATTGGAGTTCGGCGTTTCGGGCCGCCCGCTGGGCAGCGGCGTCCTGCTGAAATTCGGCGACGGCCCGCTCCACTGCTGTCTGGACGGGGCTCACGGTCGAAAAATCTTCATCGCACCACCCCTGGATCGCCGGGGCGACCTCTTCGGGCGAAGCCGGCAGTAACACGATGACGGCTGCACGCCATTGCCGGTAGGATTCGGCTAGTTGCCGGATGGCATCGACGACGGACTTCTCCGCGATTTGCAGCGCATCCGTGGCCTCGGCCACGCGCTCATTTTCCTGGTCACGTCGCTCGGACGTGCTCTGGACAGCGTGATGCGCCACCGTGACCGCGTCGTTCAGGTCCCCGAGTACCCGCGCCGATCTCCGGCGCTCCGAGGCGAGACTTGCCACCACTTGCCGAGATTGTTCTACCCGAGCCGCATCCTCGGAGCGGAAGATATCTCCCCGCTCGATCGCGAGATCATGCGGGGCGTCGAGGCCGGCAAGGGCCGAAGCCTGACGCGTTTGGTTTGCGGCATCGTTTAACCGGGACAGCGTGGACCGTACCTCATTGCTACATCCTTCGACGGCGTGGGTCAGCACTGCCTGCTCGCGGGCGGATTCGGCCTGTTCACGCGCTGCACTTATTGCCTCGTTGCGGCGTTCGATGGCTCGTTCTTGGGCCGTGTTGAGGTCGCGGGCCGAGCGCATTTCCGGGCTACCCTCCAGCGTCTGCTTTTCTCCCTGCGCGGTCGACAAATCCAAGCTCAGCGTTTGCTGCAGGGATGTTTGACTGGCGACTTGCTGCCTCGCGTGCTCCCACTGAGCCTCGTGCTCGCGTAGCTTTCGCAGATGGTTTTCGTAGGCATTGTGCGACTGGCGCACTTCCGCGGCGCGCCGGCACGCCAGAATCTGCGCGTATCGCCGATATTCACGCAGAAATGAATCGGTCGACTGCCGGGCCGATTCCAGGCTTTCCAACGCGACGCGATCTTCTTCCAATCCGCGCATGGCCTCGGCCACCTGCATGATTATCTTCTGCGATACCGGCGGCAGGGCGTTGCTGAGGGCATCCGACAGCATGCGTTCATCCAAATTTCGCGAGAGCTTGGGGCGCCGCAATTCGATCAGCAACTCGATCAGCGCCTCATAACGTTCCGGTTGCAGCTCGAATAATCGGCGGTTCACCTCCGCTCGGTAGTCGGCGGCGGTGGTAAAAACCTGGCCTTCAGTCCCAACCGCTTCGATCAGTGAATCCTTGGGCAGCGGGTTGCCCTGGGACGAGCAAAGCTGCAGATCATTCCCGACGCGCCGGGTCGTGACGAAAAACCATTTGCCATGAATTCCCCGCCCACTGACGGCCCGCACGCCGCAGCCCAGGGTAAGATAATGTTCACGGCCGTCGGCATCGACGCGTCCGAACTCGATCCACGTGTAGCCGAGACGGTCCGCGTGCTTTCCCATCAAAAGGTTCCATTCAAACCGTTTGGCGGCGTCACCGTCCGGCTCGATGCGGTGCGGCGACGTTTCGCCGTCCAGCAAGAAGGGAAGTTGCAGAGCGAGCACCCGGCTCTTGCCCGTGCCGTTGTTACCGCGCAGCAGCAACCGACCCTGATGAAAATGAAACTCCTGGTCGTCGTAACGATAAAAGTTGACCAGCCCCGATCGCAGCGGTTTCCAGCGGGCACCGGTGGCCACCGGGGGCACAACCGGGTTTGGCCGCTCGGGATCAAATCGCTCCGGTCGATTCACGCCAAATTACCCTTCGTCCAAAGCGGCAGTTCGTCGTCTTTCAACGACAGGCTATTTTCCTGCACGATGCCCAATGCGTAACGGGCGATCGCCGGCAATGGCGTAACCGTGGCGTTTGCACGATTCCAATCGATCAACCGCAACATCTCCAACCGACCGAGCGATTCCTGCAACAAGACACCCGCGGCCCCCGGCTCTGAGACATCCTTGCGCCAGTGCTTGCCAAACTGCTGGACGAGGGAGTCGGCGTATTGGGCAAGCACGACGAGGCTCACCGGTTTGGCGCTGCCATTGCGAAGGCCGTTGGCCAGATACTCGGCAATCAGGAGCGTGACGTGGCCGTCGGTGCCTTCGGACGGCATACGGACGTCGGTCATGGCGTCTTCCGGATCGATCATCGCCAGCCCCTCCTTGCGGGCCTCCTGAATGAGTCCACTCGCGTTCTCGATCTCACGGACGATCGATGGGCGCTGGGTCACCAGATACGCCCGCTCGTCTTCTTCCAGGCTCGCGTAGTAGACGATTGGATCATCCAGCAATCGGCGAAACAGCCGGGTGCGCAGCCGCCGGTGGCGGCCGTCTTCGGTGTCGGGAAAGGTTTCGTCCACCATCGCCCGGATGCGCTCATCGGTCGAATCGACCTTGATGGTCGAGGGTCCGCGCCGCACGTTCAGCATCGCGGTCAGGAGGTTGCTGTTAATATTGTAAAGAACGTCCTGCTGCTGGGATGAAACGAATTGCTGCTCGTCCCCATCCACGCGTGTGAGAACATTCAGCCCAATCAGATATTTGATCACTTCCACCAAATCGCGGCGATGTTCGCGGACGGTTAGGTCGAAGAAAATGCCCTGATTCGCCAGCGCCGGTTCGGATGCAAACTCGGCGGCGATGTCGTCGGCAATTCGCTGCAGGACGGTTTGCCGCTCGGACTTTTCCAGCACCGCCAGCGCCAGGCATAAGACGACATATCGCCGTCGGGTGAAGGGTTGGCTTTTGGTATCGAGCAGGGGGCGGGTGGCATCGTGCAGATCGCCCGGGTTCTTTCGCAGGCGGGCCATTTCGCTGCGGACCTGCAGGGTCCACTGGCAGTGCTTCGAAAACCATTCGGCAAGCCACGTGGAATGCCGACGCACAAGTGTGAAATCTTCGACATCGCTCCGTTCGTCAGCTGTTAGGAGCGGTTGCCGCAACATCGCTGCCAACGCACGCTGACGCTCAGCCTGGGCCTGCGCGCTCAGACCTCGGGAGACCGTGCTCGTGATGGTGGATGCGTCGGCGTCCATCGCTAATCCTCGGCTCCGGCTAACTGCTCGATGAGTCCGGGCGCATTGCTTTCTGCGCCCATCCGATCGCTCGTCCGGCGGATGGTGAGATAATGGTCGTCACCTGTGAGCGCACCGGTTGTCGTGCGAATCACTGCCTGCACACCATCGCCGATTGGCTCAAGGTCGATTTGGAGCGCACCGTCGCTGGAAGCGGCCGACATGGGCTCGTCGGGCCCCGCTTTGGCGGCGAGAGCATCGCCGAGCAAATCCAGAAACAATTGAAACGCGCCGTCCGGCAACGCTTCAAGATGCGACAGGCGCACCCGCCGGCCTGTGGCCAATTGTTGCCGCCACTGCTCGATCTGCTGGTTTTCCTCGGCGGCGAATTCGGCGAGGCGGGCCTTATCCGCGCTGCGATCGATGACGACCGACGGCCGGCCCCGCGCCACATATCGGCCCGAACTATGCAGCCGAGGCGAAATGCGCAGGGGCGGGGCATTCACCCAGGGCGTCAGGGAGGGAACGGGGTCGGTCTCGCGCTGTTCGAGAGTTTCCGTATCGACGGAAAGATGCCGGCACGATTGCAGAGCAAACGCGCAGCGCCAGAGCCGATGGGCGGCCGGGTCATCCGGTGCCTGGGCAAACCAAACCGCGAGCGTTCGCAGATCGGCCGCGCGATCGCTTCGCCCAGCCCGGCGATCGTTGATCCCGGTCACGGCCGCCACCAACGAGGGAATCGCCGCCCGTGCCGCCCCGCGGAGTTCTTCGGCTTGGGAAGGGTGGTCATCGGTTCCGACAAACCAAGCGCAGAGGCCCAACCACCGAAGCTCCCAGGCTCTTTGCGCGACGGCCCGATCCTCGTCGGTTACGAACAGCCGATCAATCAATTCGCGTTCGGCCATCCGATGCAAGAGAGGCACAATGTTATGGGGTTCGATCGAGCGAATGGTGAGGGCGATCTCGTGCGCCGTCAGCACCAGTTGCGACAGGAACCGCTCGAGGTAATCGATCAGGCGCTGTTTGTAGGCCAGGAACGCATCAACGTTGAGACCCTGCAATTCGATCCGGCGTTGAAGCCCCCCGATGAAGCGCTGGGCCTGGGCCGTCAATTCCTCGAATCGCTGACGAAGCAGCAGGAGGGTATTGGAAACGTCACCGTCGTCAGGGTTAGCGTGCCGGGAAAGTTCGACGAGCCGATCGAGCTGACGCCGGATATCATCGAGAGCCGCGGCCTGTAATTCTCCGGGCTGATGAATCGATTGCTCGAAGACCACGAGTGCCGCCTCGGCGGCTTCGCCCTCGGTCGACAACTGATACAAGTTACGCACGCGCCACCACCCCTGGACGGTGGCCACCTCGGCGGTGTCCGAATGCGCCTCGAGGTTGCCCCAGGCCACCAACTGCTGCAGGGCCAATTCGGTGGACGAAGTATCCGACGGCGCGAAACCGTCCCCTTTCAGCTGCCGATCAACGTCTGCCGGCCGAAGGTGAATGATGAACCGGGCCTTGGACTGCGAGAAGATCTCCATGACCGCGCGGTAGAACACCGCCTTTTCGGCGGTCAAATGCGCGAAAACGGTGTACTTGGACTCGGCCGACTGCGAAGCCCGCCCATCGATTCGTGCTTGGATATCCACGCGTATGAATCCGTTTGCCAATTGGATTTCGGAACGGGTCGAATATGGTTATTGCGAGACACTCGGCAAGAATCGATTCCACGGCCCCGACAGGGGTCAGTCAATGAGACGCGCGGTTTTGTGACGGCCCACCAGTTCCTCTGGTGATTCCCGCCAGTCGGCGATGTATTCCGGGTGCGGGACCGTGTCATAGCCCTCCTACGGTTCGATGCCGTGCTGGTTCAAAGCTGGAAAGCGCCCACGAACGTCTGCCACGTTTTCCTTTTTGTGGGATACTGGTGGAACAGCCAGAAAGTGTAACCATCCGGGTCGATAGCCAATCCGCTATATTCTCCCCAGCCGCCTGCCGTGTAGATGCCGACGCCGGCGCGGGCCGTGCGCACTGGGCGGGTCGTACCCGCGGCATCGGTTGCCTGCCGCCCAGTGTAACCAATCGCAGCGTACTGGTTTGCGCCGCCCACGGAAAAGCTCAGCCCCATGTTGCCGGCGGCGTCCACATTGATGTGCGGCAGCCACGTGTGAATGCCGGGGCCTGGATCCACGTTACCGCTCTGTAGCAGTGTGGCGGCTGTCGTCGGCAAGCCTGTAATGTCGAACTGATACCAGCGCACAAGAGACTCGGCATCACCCAACGGATCTCGAATTCCGTGCGAAGTCCAAAGCGCGCCGCCCCGCACAACCGCGGACATCAGCCGGGCATCAATGTTGTCCAAGAGGATACCCGTGCCGCGCTGGGGCACGTTCGGCGGGCGATCGAACGGCGCCACTGGTACAAGCGAAACAACGCGCGTTGGAGATGTTAAGACATCGGCCAGGGCGTGAACGACGATTTGGTCGTCAGGAAGCCTCGTGAGCGACTGGACGAAATACATCGCTGTCGCCGGCCCGTGGACAATCGCCGGATGAATGCTAAACGCAAGGTACGGAGAGTAAGAATCCGTGATCACCGGCTCATCGTGGAGCATTTGAAGCGGCCCGCCCGAGAGCAGGGGCGCTTTGGCGAGAGCGAAGATTTCGGTGTGAGAAAAATTCAGGGTAATGCTCTGGTTTTTGGCGAAATGACTGGACGTGATGTAAATCGCGTCTTCGTCCACGCCGACCTTGGCGTAATCAGGATTCGTGGGAACTCCGGGGAAACTCGGGCCCTGGTGCGTGCCGCTCCGGTCCAGGCTGTATTTGTTCCAGTCGGATGAGCTGACAGGCGTCGCCGACTTTGAAACCGCAAGATAAAGGGCACCTTTGGCACTCCCGTGGTCCGCAGCAATGGCGATGAAGCGGCTAGTGTTCGGATCGAAGATGACCCACGGTTCGGCGACCACGGAGCTTGCTCCATGCGCTCCCCAAAATCCGCCCGCGCCGCTCAGGTTCTGCTCGAAAAGTTTAGCGCCTTGCTTGTTAAAGATGACCATCTTCGAATTGACCATCGTGACAAGCGAGGCCGGCCCGGCGGCAATGATTGGATCGCATGGCGTCCATCCCGTGGTGGGAATGGCTTCGAAGCCCTGGATGAGATCCAACGGGGCCGCCTGCGCGGGCGAGAACGAGAATCCAACGAATACTGTGGTCAACACCGCGAGGAAGATTTTTGGAGATGTTTTCATAATAGTTTTGATAGTTGCTGATTTTACCTTTCCATACGCTCTTTGAGTCGAAAACCCGCCAATTTAGTTGAGGCATTTTCAAAACCCCTGCGCCCCTGCCCCAGGCAAATCCGAAAACCGAAGGCCGAAAGGGATGATCCCGAATCATCGCGCTTCACTTCGGATTTCGCGCTTCGGCCTTCATTCGGAATCCGGTCCTCGGATTTCGGGTTTTGAAATTGCCTCAGTTGATTAGTTGAGTCGTTCCAGCGCGTCGCGTTTGCATTTTTCATCGCGTTCCGCCCAGGCCCAGTCGGCCAGCAGGCGGCCGAGGCGGGCGGGCGGAAACGAAATCATTGCCCGCTGGGCTTCTGTTCAATGAGCGACCGGGCCTCACGCATTAGCGCCTGGGCGAAGGGCCAATCGACCCAAGTATCGTAGCGGCCAAGATCGCCACTTTCAATCTTTGGCAGCGTTGTTTCCACCAGTTCGAGACCTCGAACAAGGGCTGAATCGGCCCGATCCCGTTCTCCAAGTTGGTGGCGTGCCATCGCTAACACCATCCAAGCCTCGACTTCGCCTCCGGGTTCGATTCGGCTATCGTCGATAGCTTTTTGCATTGTTTCGGCGGCGCTGGCATAGCGGCCCTGGCGGTACCGAACCATGCCCTTGGACACCAGAAACCAAGGAAAGGCCCAATGAGCTTCGCCCGCGGCCAGCGCCCGATCCGCCCAGCGATCGAGCACTGCGAGATCAATCCCGGAAGCCGGGAGAATTGAACAACTTTTGGCCATTCTGTCTCCGACAAGGGGATCCGTTGCTTCCGCAAAGCGAGCAACGATCTGGCGGCAGTTCCCGCGGTAAGCTTCGAGATCGCGGTCCTGGATCAGGCATGCCGTACGGTGGTGGTAAAATAGGTGATTCCCTGGCTGCATTTGAATGGCCTCGGAGAAGTCCACATCAGCGGCCTTAAATTGCCCTCGCCTTGCGCGAAACTCGCCCCTCAACCTTAGAAGCGCTACGTTCGTTGGATTAATTTTGCGAAGCTCGGGCAGAGCCTGTGCGAGGTATTCCTCGATTTCGTTGGTTTTGTGGTATTTGAAAAGACTCCGCGAAAATCCCACGATTGCGTTGAGTGTTATCGGATGCCCCAGTCCTAGATTGGCTTTCGCCCGTTTGACCGTTTCTTCAAAAATTGGAAGCGCCTGATCGATTTTTTCCGCAACCAAATACGAGTTACCAAAATTGTTCATGCTCGAAATGGTCTCGGGATGCTCCGGCCCCAGCTTGGCCTTTTGAATCTCAATAATCTGTTTATTGAGTTGCTGGGCTAGATCGTATTTCCCATTACGCACGAAGGTGATTGCCAGCTCAACCATAGTGCGAAGGGAGTCTGCATGCTCAAAACCGAGTTTATACTGCTGCAGCGCCCGCGCCCGCTCCAATTGCTGCAAAAGCCAACGATTCCTCACCAAGGAGCCTGTAGCTTGTCCCTAAGGTGTAGCGGATCAATGCTTCCACCAAGGGACGGTCCTTGAACGTTCTACCAATCTGTGACTCGGCTGAATCTATCGCCTTGCGGAGGGTCACATTCCTGCCCAAGCCGCCTTCCAACTCCTCCGGCCGGCCTGCTGCGAGGATGTGCTCCCGGAAAAAATTCAGGACAGCTTCGGCGGATTCCTTTTCCGCTTGCGCGGCTTTCTCTGCTTGCCGAGCCCGCGCCGCCTGCCAAGTGCTCACGACGATTCCGATCGCGAGTGCGAGCGACACGGCGGTGCTGGCCGCGAAAGCGAGCTTGTTGCGGCGAACTAGTTTGCCGACGCGGTAAAGCCGGCTGGGCGGGCGCGCGGTGACTGGCTCGTTGCCTAGATAATGCTCGATGTCGCTGCCCAGCCCGTTGGCGGTGTCGTAGCGCCGCGTGCGGTCCTTCTCCAGGCACTTCATCACAATCCAGTCGAGATCACCTTTGAGCAGATGGATCAGTTCTGGCACCGAGGCACGCCGATGCTGCGCCGTGGTGGTGCCTTCTCCCTGGTGCATCGTGCTCAACCGGGTGGAAGGACGGGCCGGCTCCTGCTCGCGAATCATCCGCCGCATCTCGTCCAGGCCCGAGTGCATCAGTTCCTTGGAATCAAACGGGGTATTGCCCACCAGCAATTCGTAGAGCAGCACCCCCAGACTGTAGATGTCGGACCGGGTGTCGATGTCCAGCCCGCTCATCTCCGCCTGCTCGGGACTGGTATAAGCCGGGGTGCCGATGAACTGCTCGAACTGGGTGAAGAGCGTCTTGTCGGTGAGCTTTTGCCCCAGGGCCTTGGCGATGCCAAAGTCGATCACCTTGGGCACCGGCACACCGTCGTGGAGGGTGACGAGCACATTGGACGGCTTGATGTCGCGGTGGATGATGCCCTTCTGGTGCGCGTGTTGCACGGCCTGAACCACCTTCGTAAACAACTCGAGCCGATCGCGGGTGGAAAGTTTGTTTTGGTCGCAATACTCGGTGATCCGGATGCCTCGCACCAGTTCCATGACGAAGTAGGGTCGGCCTGCCTCCGTAGCGCCAGCGTCGAGAACCCGGGCGATGTTCGGATGGTCCATCATCGACACCGCCTGGCGTTCGGCCTCGAACCGGGCGATGACCTGTTTGGTGTCCATGCCGGGCTTGATGACTTTCAACGCCACGCGACGGCGGATGGGCTGCTCCTGTTCCGCCATATAGACGATGCCTCAACCGCCTTCGCCGATTTGTTGGAGCAGCTTGTAGCGGCCTATCATCGAGCCGACCACTTCGGCCCTGATCGGATGAGGCGGATCATCAAGCTGTAGCGGGTTGTTAGCCAGGAATTGATCGGCCTTGTGCTCCGCAGTCAGCTTGCGCTCGACGCGCTCGCGCAAAGGGCGGTCGTCACCACAGGCGCGTTCGAGATACGCCGCGCGCTCCTGAGGACGGGACAATTGCCGCGCCCCGATGAAGATCGTTTCTTCGATGGATCCTGAGTCGCTCATGGGTCATGGCTTTAGGCATTTCAGCGGAACGATGCAGTTAGAAACCACGAATAACACCAATGGACACGAATCCGCCGGGATGGCGGCCCGCCCGGAATTGCGGCCTGAACGCACACCATCCGATGGGGTGTTTATTCCCTGCCAACAAGTGGCCACCACTCCGGTCTTCATTTGTGTGAATTCGTGTCCATTCGTGGTTAAACGGAATGGTTCCGGTTAAGACACTGTTTCACCTTCCTTACGCTCTTCGCGGTCCAAACCCGCCAAAATTTTTCATTTCGCCTTCATATTTTCGATGCGCTCGAAGAGCCAGGCCTTGGCGCAGCTCCAGTGGCGTTGCACGGAACGCTCGGAAAGATTGAGGAGGGCGGCGATTTCCGATTCGCTGAAACCGGCGAAGAAACGCAGCTTTACGATCTCCGCCCGCTCGGGCGAAACGGTTTGCAGCTCATCCAACGCGTCGTTCACTTGAAGTAGGACTTCATCCTTGGCCGGTTCAGGAATCTCAATCTGATCCAGATCAACCCTCTCGACATTGGCCCCGTGGCGGAGGCGGGAACGGCTCCGAGCGCGGTCGATCAGAAGGTGCCGCATGGCTTCCGCCGCGGCGGCAAAGAAGTGGCGGCGGTTCTGCCATCGCTCCTTTTCCCCGCCCAAAAGCTTGAGATAGGCCTCGTGGACGAGGGCAGTGGCCTGCAACGTCTGGCCGGGCGGAAGCAAAGATAATTTGTAAGCGGCCAGCTTGCGCAACTCGTCGTAGATCAGAGGCAGCAATTGCTCAGCGGCCTGAGGTTTGCCCTGTTCCAATGCGCTCATCAATTGTGTCAGCTCGGGCATGGCACCGCAGAATGCCGGATTGGAGGAATCGAATCAAGCCAGCGTCGAAGGGAGCCGCGGAATACCGGATTCTGTTTTTTGTGACGGGGGGATCGGCGAATCGAAGCGACAAGGTGGTATGGGAATCCGAGGCGATAAAGGCAGAACTGGCCCGTGGAGGCGAGCTTGGGCTGGGTCAGGTGTTACGGTTGCGAGTGCGGCATTTGACGGACGGGGTGATTCTGGGATCGAAGGAATTTGTGAACTTCAGCCATCGACGGACGAAGGACGAGGGACGAAGGACGAGGACGAAAGCGCCGCAATGGGGTCCTTCAAATCGTCCTCGTCCGTCGCGCTCGTTCTTTGTCCTCGAATTGCGAAATGGAGTCGTTTTATGGGCAGGGTGGCCGCTTAAATTCCTCGAGATCAGAAGCCCTGAGCTTGCCGTGCCCCCCGCACCTGAGCCTCGAGGTGGATCAACCCCTCAGCGATGCTGATTCCTGGCCGGTAACCGAGATCTCGCCGGGCTGCATTCATGTTGAACCAGTGCGACGTGCAAAGCTCCTTCACCACGAACCGAGTAAGGCGGGGCTCGCGCGGGTTGCGGGTCACGCGGTGAAAAGTTTCAAAGCCCCATGCCAGCAGGAGTGCCAGTGGCTTCGGGATGCTGCGCTGCACCGTCGGCGCGCCCGCGGCTTGCAGCAACCGGTTGATCATCTCCCAGATCTCGATCGGCTCGTCCTGAGAAATAAAGTAGACCTTTCCGGCAACCGGCGAATCGGGGGCCAGTCGATCTGCCGCCAGCAAGTGCGCCTCGGCGGCGTTATCGACGTGGATGGTGTCAATGAGCTTTCGCTGCCGCCCAATGCGGCGCAGTTGGCCGGCCTGGGAGCGGGCGGCGAGGCGCGGCAGAAGATGGTTGTCGCCGGGGCCCCAGATCAGATGCGGGCGCAAAGCCACCGTGGCGAGTTGGGGACTATTGGCGCGAAGGACGTGCTGCTCTGCCAGCGCCTTGGTCCGTGGATAATGTGCGTCAAAGTGGCGGGGATACGGAACCCGTTCATCCACGCCTTCCATGTCGTGGCCATCGAACACCACGCTGGGCGAACTTGTGTAAACGAGGCGAGCGACCCCGTGGTGCCGACAGGCGACGATGATGTTCTCGGTGCCCGTCACATTCGTTCGATGGTAATCCTGGTAGGGTCCCCAGATGCCGGGTTTGGCGGCGACGTGAAAGACCAACTCGCATCCGGCCACCGCTCGGGCGACCGCTTCGGCGTCGCCGAGGTCCCCTTGGAAATGTTCCACCCCCAACTCGCGCAACGCGGGATGGTCCTGACGCGAAAAGCCGCGTACGATAACACCGCGCGCCACCAGCCGGCGAACGATCGCCATGCCGAGAAATCCGCCGCTGCCGGTGACCAGGGCTTTCATGGCCGCTGGCGACGGGCCCATACCGCGAGTTTCTCGCGGAAGATCTTCGCGTTATGCCGGATGTCGACCGGGAACGCCGGGTGGAAAAGGAACCGCTTAATGGATTGGGTGTGAGCATGCTTGGCCGCCAATTCCAGCAGTTCTGCTCTGAGCTGATCGGGCGAGGTGGATCGGGCCGATGGTTCCAACTCGACACAAAGAACCGGCTCCGTGTCCGCCGCACGCGGCACGCCGACCAGCGCCGAACGAAAGACGGCGGGATGCGTATTAAACACGGCTTCGCAGGGAATCGTGTAGAGGGTCTCCCGCCCCGTGACGACCCGGTGCGACTTCCGCCCGCAAAACCAAATCCGCCCCTGTGCGTCCACGTAACCCAGATCCCCCATGCGATGATAGAAACCGTCATTCGCGGGATCGCAAATCTTTGCGAGAGCGGTGGCCGCAGGCCGATTCAGGTACGTGCGAGTGACGTGCGGGCCCCGAACGGCAATCTCGCCAATTTCTCCGGGCGCGACTTCCAGAGAGTCATTCCAAGCAGCAATGACCTCATCACTGATCCGGATCACCTTTACCGTCAACCCCGGCACGGGTTGCCCCACGCAGACGCCGCGACCCAGATCCGTTTGATAGCGGGTTTCACTCAGCAATACATCGCTACCGATGGACGACACCGGCAGACACTCGGTGGCGCCATAGGGGGTAAACACCTGTGCGCCGGGTGCCAGCATCGCGGCAAACCTCTGAATGACCTTCGCCGGCACGGGTGCGCCCGCGGAGATGACCCGACGAAGCGTCGGCAGTTTAACCCCCTGCGTCTCGCCGTAGCGACCGACGCGGTTGATCACGGCGGGTGAACCGAACATGTTCGTAACTCCGAAGTTCTCGATGGCTTCGATGATCTTGACGGGATCAACCTCCGCGGGTCGGGTCGGGTCCATGTCCGGCAGGATCGACGTCATGCCCAGGGCGGGGCCAAACAGGGCGAACAAGGGGAAGGTAGGCAGGTCGATTTCTCCGGGCCGAATGTCATAGAGACGTCGAATCTGTTCGACCTGCTGCCCAAAAAACTCATGCGTGTAAACGACTCCTTTGGACGGGCCGGTGCTGCCGCTGGTAAAGAGAATGGCGGCCGTCTCGTCTGGTTCCGGTTTCACGATTGGAAACACGCCGTGTCCGGCGCCCAGCTCGCGGACGTGTCGGGTCGTCGGTCCTCCCAGCCCCACGCGCCGACCCGCCGTAATCTTGATCGAGATGGACGCTCGCGCCCAACCTAGGACGGCGCGGGCCACATGGGCTTTGGGAATTCCGATGAAAGCTTCCGGCGCAGCCTCCGAAAGCCCCTTGCCGAGGTTGAGCGCACCTATGCCCGGATCAATCAGCACCGGCACCGCTCCCAGCTTGAAGAGTGCAAAGGTCAGCGCAAAGAAGTCCAGACTCGGTGGCACCATCAGTGCCGTGTGCATTCCCCGTCGGAGGCCGAGGTGCTGAAAGCCGTGCGCGAGTTGATCACTGACCTGGTCGAGTTGCCGGAAAGTGTAGTGAGTGTAGCTCACCCTACCCTGTGCATCACGCCCCTCGGGAAAAACCACCGCGGCTCGCCACGGCTGCTGCTTCGCCATCGCAGGCAGATGCGCGGCGATATTGATGGCCGGCTCAGACACGTTGGCCGTCGACGGGGTGACGTTGGAAAAAGTTCTGGATCAGGGAGAGAATCTCGGCGCCGGCATCCTCGAGTACCAAATGTCCCGCTTGGGGGAATTGATGCACCTCCGCCTCGGGCAGCGTCTTTCGCCAGACCGCCAGAAAATGATGGTCGAAAACGAAGTCGTCGTCGCCCCAGCAGACCAGCGTTGGAATCTTGCGAAACCCGGGGAGTTTCGCCTGCACTTCACTCACGCCGGCATAGCTGCGATCGCCCGGCCGCAGCGGGATGTCTTGCACAAACCGCAGGTGAGCGAGTCGCCGCTCGGCGGATTCGTGCGGCGAGAGATATCCGTCGCGAACCTGTTCTGACATGGGGTTGCTGCAACCCCAACGAGTAACGAGGCGACAGAAAAGTCCGGAACGACGGATGAGAAAGTCGTCCAGTTTCGTATGGCGACACATCCACAGCGAGGGCGGCAGCTTCTTGGTCTCCGGGAGGTGAAACGCCGCCGTATTCAACAGCACCAACCGGGCGATGCGTTCCGGATGCCGAGCGGCGTAGGCCATGCCGATCATCCCACCCCAGTCGTGCAGGATGAGCGTGAGTGGACCCGCGATCTTGAGGTGGGCAATCAGCGCCTCCAAGTCCTGCACGCGCCGCTCGAGCGTGAACTCATACCGCCGGTCATCGGGCTTGTCCGACAGCCCGCAGCCCATGTGGTCCGGCACAATGGTCCGGCACTGCGAGCGCAGTCCCAGCACCAGATTGCGATAAAAGAACGACCACGTCGGGTTGCCATGCAGCATGATGACGGGATCGCCGCTGCCTTCGTCGAGAAAGTGCAGCGAAAGGCCGTCGAGGTCGAGACGTGAGCCGGCAAAGGGATAAAGGTCTTTTCGAAAAGTCGCCATAACGGATCACCATTCCAGCCCGAGCATGAGACAGGTCAGCCCGCTGCCGATACCCAGGAACGCCAGCCGTTGTGCTGGCTTGAGCACCCCACGCTCATGGGCAATCGCTGCGGTCACCGGCAGCGCTGCGGTACCCATGTTTCCGAGAAAGCGGTAGGTCGTGTAGTCTTTTTCTTTGGGGACTTGCAGCGACTTCAGAATTGCATCCTGATGGCCGTGTCCGACCTGGTGGCAAACCACTCGGTCCACGTCTGCGGCCCGCCATCCAAGATGCGCCTGAAAAAGCTCCCAGGTCCGCTGCCCCAGGTGCACGCCGTTCTTGAGCACGGCCACCGAGTCCGTCGCCATGAACTGTTTCTGCTGAAATTCACCGCTGGGCTGGAGGCCCCAGCGGCAGAGACGGTGGTGCTCGGGCGCGACTTCGGACACCGCGCCCAACAAACGATGCCCGGTTAATCCGCCAAAGGAACCGTCGGTCAAAAGCACCGCCACCGCGCCAGAACCGCCGGTAAACGTCGCGATGGCTTGCGAGAATTCGGCCATGTCTCCGCCCTCGATCAGGCGTTGCAGGGCAATTTCGTTGATCTCTCGAGCCGTCTCGCAGGACACCACCAAGCCGGCGCGGATTTGCCCCAGCTCAATCCGGTTCGCGACCTCCAGCATGCCGTTGAGTACGCCCAGACACGCATTGCTCAGATCGTAGACAAACGCCCCGCCCCGGACGCCGAGTCCATCGGCCACCGCGCAAGCCGTCGCCGGTTCGAAGTTCTCTCGACAGACACCGCCGTAGATTACCATACCAATATCGGCCGGAGTCACCGTTGTCTTGCGCAGGCTCTTGCGGGCCGCGGCCAAGGCGCCCGCAGAGAGTTGAAAGCCAGGCTGCCACCAACGGCGCTCGGCAATGCCAGTCCAGGCTTCGAGTTGGCCCGCTTGCAGATTAAGCCGCGCATAGACGGGTGCCAACCGATCCTCCAATTCCGCGGAGGTCACGACCACTGGACCCAGTTCGTAGCCGAGTGACGTCAGGAAAACCCTTTGGTACTTCGGCATCATGTTTTTCCCTGCTCGTCCCGTTGCGCTCGCACGGTAAAGTGTTTCATCCCATAGATCACCCGGCCGTCCACCGAAAGAAGGCCATCCGCGGTGAGCATGCGTGCGGACTCATCCACCGCTGTGACGAGGGCTTCGATGGTCACCAAGGTATCGTTCGGAATGATCTGCCCCCGGTAGACCCACTCATGGGGTTCCCCAATGGCGACCGCCTCCCAGCGGGTACCGTCCGTGTGACCCCAGCGCTCGATGGCGAGGAACTTCAGCAATTGGAGAAACGACTCGAGGCCGAGCGAGCCAGGCACCACCGGATCTTGGTAGAAATGCGCTTTGAAGAACCACTCTTCCGCCACGACCCGCTTGGTGGCGCGGATGAATCCTAAACCGCTCGGCCCACCGTTGGCACAGTATATCTCGATGGAATCTACCATTCGCAAGGGTGCGCCCGCGAACGGCGGCTGGGCGGGATAAGGCAGCGACGTACTGGCAGCCAGTTCGGCGGGGCTGGGTTGGTACCGCTTCGCGTCGCGAATTCCCTCCTGCCTAGCCAGCGCCGCCGCGGGGAAGAAGCCGAAGTAGGTGTTGCCCTGATAGAGCCGACCCGACTTACCCCGCACTTCCAGGTCGAACCATTGGATGATCATCCCGGCCGAACTCGAAACGCGGGTCAGTTTCACTCGCGTCACCAGAGTTCCGGCGGTCGGAGTCACCGGTGCGAGTTGGGTTCCGGTGCCTCCCAGATTGCGGAAGGACAAGTCGGTTTCGCTGGTGAGAGCCGAACCGACGTAGGCGGCCAGCCAACCACACGGCTGCAGGGCGATTTCCAGCACCACGGCGAAGGGCATGTCGTTTTGGTGGTTTGCGGCGAAATACCAAGCTTCCGGCGGGACAGCGTATTCCGCCACCGCCACGCCGCCGGGCACCATCTTGAACGGCTCGCCGGTCACCTCCGTGATATGGTCGAGGAATTGATACGGCGGACCCGGCAACCGTGCGATGCGCCGCTCTTCGTCGAAGACTCGGTAGGGTGCGCCGAACGCCTCGGAGGGCTTGCCAACGGCAAAGGACAGGATGCGATCGGAGTCGTAAAGAACGCCTTGGGCTGGGTGCGATCGAGTCGCAGCCCACGTTGCTTGAAGCAGGTCGCGCGTCACACCCGCATAGCGCAGACTCATGTTTCCGATTTCAACAATTGCCTTGCCGTCCGCAAACATCAGCGCGTCCGCAATCACGTACGGCTCCGGTTGGTAGCCAATTTCCTTGATCGAGATTTCGTAGGTCACGACGGCTGTGGTGTCGAGCACCTGGCCGCGGCACTTCAACTGACTCACGACGCCGGGCACCGGTTCCAAAACGGCCAGGTCCTGTTCCACGACCCAGCCAAGGCGCAGCAGCAGCACGCGAAGGGTGTGCAGGCAGCACTCGAACATCAGCGTCCCAGGCATCACACGGTCATCCACGAAATGGCACGTCAGGAACCAATCGTCGGGATGAATATCCGCTTCGCCGCGCACCCAGCCCAAACCAAAGCGCCCGCCCGTCGGATCCAAGCGGGGGATGCGATGGACCAGCTTCATTTGGCCCGCAGGCAGCGTGATGGGGTGTTGGAGATTCAGTCCGGAAAACTCGGGCCCAAAGCACGTTGCTAGATCTCCCACTCGCAGCGCATCCAACTGCTCCGCGGAGTAAGACTCAACCCCGACGGCGACCAACTCCTCCCAGTCAGCGGGTCGCTTACCCGGCCTCGGCTCGAGGTCCATCGCCGTCCGCACGATGCCGCGGCCACCGCTTAATTCGGCAGCGGAGAAGAAGCCGGCGCAACCTTCGGTCATGGTTAGAAATGGCCGGCCGGCCACGGTTGCCTCAAAATTGAAGCGGAACAGCCACGTGCTGCCCTGGCGGAAGAAGCCGTCGATGCGGATGTCGTAGCGAATCACCGCGCCCGGCCCCGGCAGCCCGCAATGAAAACAGACCTTGGCATCGAGCAAGCGGTAAACGGCCAGTCCCTTTGTCTCGAAATCAATACCGAGAAAGCCGGAGAGAAAGAGATCGGCCTGACCCGCCTCGACTGCGATGCAGGTGGGGATGTGCCCGCCGTCCAGATACCACGCGCCGGAGAGGATGTCGTGCTCTGTCACCACCCGACCGTGCGTCATGGAGCGCGCTTCGCCCTCAATTTCCAGAATCCGATCCACCAGCATCAGCGGCTCATCCGGCAGGCGCACCCGAGTCGGGTAATCGTCCACGGCACTGAACTGCGCGCCCAGCACCTGGGCCACCGCACCGCGTGCAAATTCCAGGCATGCCGCGCGATCGAGCGTTGGTGTGCGGCGATCCAAGCTGTGACTGCCCTCGTCCGGCAGCTCCATTCTCGCCGGCTCCGATGGCACGGACTGATGTTCGCGGCTGCGAGAAGCGAGCTCGTTGCCGGCGCCGTGTCGCGCCGTTGCCAGGTGGCGATTCGTTCCAACGGCGGTCTCCTCCCCCGCCAGTGCGGAGATCAATCCCAGCTGGGAACGGACGGTTTGGGCCAGCGTCTCGCCCACTCCCTGGGTGAAATTGAGGTAGGCCTGATGAGCGTTGATCGCCGCCGCTTGTGAATCCGCCATGCCCTGGAAGAACTCCGTCTCGAAGGGATCGCCTGCCTCGGCTGCCGTTGTCGGGGTCCCGTCGGAAAACTCCGGAGCCGTCGCCTCAACGCCAGGGCCTTCCTCCATCCATGCGTCCAGGCGGGGCGCGAGGGTGCGTCCGGCAGCAGCCGGGGCGGGAACCCTTCCTGACGCATCCGTCGCAAACAGCGGGCTGACGACGCGTATCCGCACGCAGCGCGTTTCGACTGGGGCGGACAAATTCGTCACGGCCCGTGCCTCGCCGCCGGACAGCTTCTTCAAATCCACGGCGATACCCTCGGCAACCAACTGGCCCAGCACCCCAAGGATGGCCAATATCGGTTCCTGCGCTGAGGCACACAGGGAGCGCGCGACGTGCGGCCGACCGTGCAGAATCTGGCCGATCATCCGACTGCAGGAGTTGCCCGGCCCCATTTCCAAGAAGACGCGCATTCCGGCATCGTAGGCGGCTCGCACGACGCGCGGAAAATCGACGCAGTCGCTAGCTTGGGCCACGATGGCCGCCGCCGCCGTCTCCCGATCGGGTATATACTCGCGCCCCCAGCCACCGCTGAAAAAGCGCACGCTCGCCGGCGCAGCGGTAGGGAAACGGTGAAGTTCTCGGTAGGCTTCCTCGAACGGGCGCAGCAGCTCACAATGCACCGTGCTGACGCCGTCGAGCGGCCACCAGTGACAGCTCAGTTTCGCCACCAATGCGCGCACTTCGGTCGCATCGCCGCCGATCACACATTCGCGGGGTGTGTTTACGATCAGGATGTAAATCCGTTCCCGGCTCGCAATGGCGGCGCGCACTTCCGTCGCTGGGCGATCCACCAGGCCGGCCAGCCATTCGACGCTTGGTTGCCCCACCGGTACTCGCCAGACGCGGCGGAGTTGCTCCGGCTTGCCGGTCAGGTCCTCGGAGAAAAGCGTGGAGCGCGTGACGCGCCTTAGCATTTCATCGCGGGCTGCCCAGGCCCGGAGAGCGAACAAGCCAGTCGCCTCACCCAAACTGTAGCCGACCATCGCGTCGGGCTTGAGTCCGAACGAAACCGCCAGGTCGCTGACCATCGTCCCCAGCGCCACTTGCCCGCAAATCACGGCGCGGTGGTCGGTGCCGATGTTGGCGGGTGAAGCGACGTTCCAGAAGCGATCTGCGCACATCTGACTGGCGAGGAACTCGTTCTCCCGATCTTGCGCGCGAAGAATTTCCGGCCAGCGCAGGGCCAATTCTCGTCCCATCTCGGGGAAGGTGTTGCCCGCGCCGGGAAAGACGAACGCGATGCCACCCTTGATCCGCTGGTCCGGCGGCGTGAAGAAGAGCCGGTCGCGATCCTGTCGGGGCAGGGTCGATGTATCGGGACTCGCGCTGCGTTGCACGCAGTCTCGAGCCGACTCCAACAACCGCAGCAGTTGTGCAACGTCCTGCGTTACGAGCGCAACGACCCAGGGTGCGGTCGGCGTCTCGCCGGCAGAACCTGCCGCGTTTGCGCCCCACCAACGCCGCGCCAAGGCTACGATGGTTTCCCGACCCACCGAGGTAGCCAGCGACCGCAGCGCCTCGATCTGTTTCAGCAAGCCCGCCGGCGCCGCCGCCGCCGCCACGAACAGTGCGTCGCGGCGTGTCTCGACCGGTTGCTCGCGCTCGGTCTGGGCGCGTTCGCTGGTCTGGCCCTCGCAGGCTTCCAAGACGACGTGCATGAAATTTCCATCCACGCTGGCCGTACTCACTCCGGCGCGGCGCGGCCCATTCACGCGGTCGCGCACCCAGGGCTGAGGGAAGGGTCGAGCCAGGAGCGTTGGCGAAGTGGCCAATCCTGCGAGCGGCTGAAGGAGTCCGCGCAGCGGCGGAAGGACTTCTTGGTACAGCGCCAGACTGGCCTTAACGACTGCGACCAAACCGGTCGCCGCGCCCGTGTGCCCGACATCGGCCATCGCGCTGCCAAGTCGGCAGGAAAATTTCCGCCGAGAAGAGCCGAAGAACGTGTCGAGAACCTGGATCTCACGGAGATCGTCCTCCGGGCGTGCCGTACTGTTCGTCTCCAAGTAGCCCACGGACGCCGGGTCAACGCCTGCTTCCGCGTAGGCACGGTCCAGAGCCTCTTCCGCGGTGCGTGGCGCTCCGATCCGCGACGGGTGGGTGACATCAAGGGCTGGGGCCACGGGCGCTTCGAATGCGCCCCCAATTCCCCCCCCGCTCGCCGAGCCGATGCCACGGACGATCGCGTAAATCCGGTCGCCGTCGCGCTGTGCGTCGTCGAGACGCTTCAGCACTAGGGCCACGGCGCCCTCGCCGGGCAGGACGCCATCGCCGTGGGTGTCGAACGGTCGCGCGACGCCCGCGAGGGAAAAGGGCCGCACGGCATTCGTTCCGAGGAGCGTGCGAGGATCGCCCGCGACGTCGACGGCACCGGCGAGAGCCATATCCAGTTCACCCGTTTGCAGGGCGCGTACCGCAATTTCGAGCGCCTTGGTGCCGGAACAATCTTCCGTGCAAACGGTGAAACTCTGCCCGCCGAAATGAAACTCCTTCGCGATGCGACTGGCGTTAATGCCCGCAAGAGCGCCCAGCGTGCGGTCCGCCGTGAGCGCGGGCGCCTGACTTTCACGGCCCGCTGCCAGCGTGGCCCAGCGGAAGTGGAAATCCGTCGTGCGCAGGTCGAGTCCGAGACCAATGCACACGCCCGCGCGTGCCGGTGCCGGCTTCGGGGTCTGCGCGTCGGCGAGGGCGGCGCGAGCCACCTCCAGCATCAACGCCTGTTGTGGCAGAAGCTCGGCGAGTTCCTTGGGCGGGATCCGATAGCGGTTCACCGGGAGGGCGAGGTCGGTGAGGAAAAAACCGGGGAATGGGCGGCCGTCTCGGGCGGGAAGCACCTCGCTGCCACCACCGAAAACGCGCTCTTGAAATGCCTGCAAGGTCGGCCAGGAACCGACATGGGCGGCCAGACCGACGATGGCGACCGGAACAGCCGTAGTAGGTTCGGGGGAGCATTCTCCTCCGTTGAGTGGTTTTCGGTGTCGTGCCGGAAACTCTGACCCGCCGACTTCGGCAGCGGGCATTTCCGGAAGCGAGTTTGATGCCGGTTCGGACGCGATGCCCGAACCGGCGCCCGGGACGCATGCGCTCGCTCTACGGGTCCCGACGCCGTTGCGCTCTCGGTTGACATCACCCAGCCATTCCTCGATCAGCACGTGGGCATTGATACCGCCGAAGCCGAAGCCGTTGATCGCGGCACGGCGGGGTGTCGCGACGGCGCGACGTGGCCACGGCTGGCTTTCCTGAAGAATCCGGAACGGACTGCCCGCGAGAGGGATTTTCTCCGCCGGTTGACGGAAGTTGGCGGTGGCCGGCAGGATACCGTGCTTCAACGCAAGCAGCACTTTGATCAGAGACGCACTGCCTGCTGCCGTCAGCAAATGACCGATGTTGGCCTTCACCGCCCCGAGGACGCACTGGCCGGGTTGCCAGGATTCCCCCCGCCAAAGTTTTGACAAGCTTTCGAACTCCACCGCGTCTCCAACGGGCGTGCCGGTGGCGTGACACTCGATCAGGTCGACCGAGCCCGGCGACCAACCGGCTTGTTGGTACGCCTGCTTCAATGCGCGCAACTGCCCTTCGGAACTGGGCGAAAGCAGGTTGCCATCGAGATCGTTGGAAAGGCCGATTCCGCGGATTATTGCGTGAATGGAATCGCCGTCGCGTCGCGCATCGGCCAGCCGTTTCAGCACGAGCACGCCGGCGCCTTCGCCCACGATCAAGCCGCTGCTCGCCGCTTCAAACGGTGTGCATCGCCCGGTGTGCGCCAGCGCGCGGAGTTGGCAGAAACCCATCTGCGTGTAGAGCGAATCTGGGCGCGAAAGCCCACCCGCCAGCATCGCGTCGGCGCGGCCGGCGCGCAATTCATCGCACGCCAGCTTGAGTGCGTAGAGGGACGAGGCGCAAGCGGCGTCGAGGGTGCACGTGCCGCCGCCGAGACCCAACGCTTGCGCGAGCACGCCGGCGGGCAGGCCTGAGACATAGCGGCGGGGATCGAAATCCGAACGCCGAGATCGGAAGGCCGCAAGGGCTTGAGCCGAATCCGCCGGCCCGGCTGAGGAAAGGTCCTCCCTAACTCGGTGCGAAGAGTTTAATCCAGCGCGTCCCCTCGCCGGGTTCGGATTTCCTTCAGATCCCGGAGATAGGATCTGGGCTTCCCCCATTACCTCCTCGCACAATTCGGACACCGCTTCCGTCGGCAACGCGATGTTCCCCAGCACCACGCCAACGCGGCGTCGATCCACCGGGTCCGTGCGCGCACTCGCCCAGGCATTTCGCCCCGCTTCGAGGAGCAGATGAATCGAAGCATCCAGCGCAGAGAGCAGGTCGCCCGGCAGATCCAACCCGGTGGGATCGAGTTGGAAACCCTGGATGAAGCAGCCGCGATCCGTATAAACGCGATCCGGCGTGCCCGGCGTAGCGTCCTGAATGGAATTGGGATCGAGAATCCAGCGCCCGGCGGGCACCGGGCAACTGGTGTCCTCGCCGTACTCGATCCGATGCCAGAATTCGTCCAGCGAGCGCGCGCCAGGAAAAACGCCGCCGTAGCCGACAATGGCGATCGGTTCCGCACCGTCTCCCGCAGCGGGTTCGGACTTACGCTCCATGCGGCAAATGATTCTGTCGGAAGGCATCCCGCAGCCCCGGGTCGATCACGCATTCGTACCCCTCGGCCACGGCCAACAGCTGACCCTGCCGGTCGAAGAAATGCAGGTCGGCCGTAACCACGGGGGGCGCGGCGTTGGTAATCTGGATCACCACACGACTGCCGCTCTTGGGGAAAGTCGGGGCGTACTGGCGAAAGCGCCGGATAGCGCACGGCAGGGAGCCGGCCTCGTGATGTTCCCAACTCCAGAGAATCATCATCTGGAAGCTGCTATCGAGCGCCAGCGGGTCCGAGAGCCAGTCGGTGCGCAGCGGGTTCTGAATCCAGTGCTTCGGGGCGGGTGCGCTCTTCACCCGTGCGGCCATCTCCGTGGCGGAGCAGACTTCCAACTTTTCAATGCCCTGGAAATGCCGCCCATGAAAAAGATGCCCGTCACCATAAATCGTGCGGGGCCTGGTGCCGTTGGAGGAAACGTGTGGTGACGGGGCGGTCACCGGCGCGGCGGGCAGGACTTCCGCGAGCAGGACTTCCGCGCGAGCGTGCAGCACTTGGCGCGGCCCGCTGCGGCTGACCAGCTGCACGGGCACGTGGAGCAAGCCCTCGCGCATCTGCCCCGGTTCGGCGAGGATACTGACGTGGGCTGACCCGCCCGGCTCCAGCACCACACCTTTGAGAACCTTGAACATCTCGAAGCCGTGAAAGGCCATCCCGGGATTGCCATGGACCGCACCGTGGCCGAGCCATTCGATCATGAGGGCCGCCGGTAGCACCGCGCGACCGTTGAGCACGTGCGACACAAGGCACGGCAGTGTCGCGACACTGATTTCGCGCTCGAAGGCAACGCTCAGCGTCGAGGGTTCGGTCACGGTCGTGACACAGGTATCGTGACGGTCTTGTTCGCACGGGCTGGAAGCCGGGGCCACGATGCTGCCGCCGCTCCCTTCGTTTAAGGATAAGGGTGCCAGCGCCAGCACTTCCACGCAGCCGTCGTTGCCGGAGGAAATTTCCCGGACAAAAAACTCCGCGCCCGCGCCGGGCTCGATCAAGCCGACGCCCTCACTTTCAAAAATCTTCCGCAGCCCGGCCGAAACCATACCGCCGTTCCATGGACCCCAATTGATCGAGACGACGCGGCACTCCGGACGCTGTCGAGAGACGCTTTGGGCGATTTTGTTCAGCACCTCATTGGCGGCGGCGTAATCAACCTGGCCCACGCGACCAAATCGGCCGGTGTAGGAGGAGAACAGCGCCAGCAACTTCAGATCATCACCTCGCAGCGCGTCCAGCAGGTTGCGCAAGCCCGACACCTTGGTGCTGTAAACCAGATCAAACTGCTCCGCCGTTTTGTCCTCGATCTTTCGGTCCGCCAGCACGCCAGCACCGTGGATCAAGCCGCGGATCGGTCCGAGTTGCTCGCGAATTTCGGCGCAGGTTCGCGCAATCTCGCCCGCGTGACGCACGTCGACCGAGCGGTAGAGCGCCGAGGCACCGGTGGCCCGGATCTGCCGGAGGCACTCGCGAATTTCACGCTGCGCCAACACCTCGCGAAGCTGCTCGGCGATCTTCTTCGGCGAACCGTTGCCGTTGGCGCGGGCCAGCAGGACGCGCCGGATATCTTGTTCGTCCGCCAGACTGGCCAGCCAATCCGGCTCCGGTGCCTGCTCCAGCAGCGGGCTCCGGCCCAGCAGCACGAGTTGCAACCGCTTTCCGCGCGCCAGTTGCAGCGCCGCCGTCGCCGTAATGCCACGCGCGCCACCGGTCACGATCACCACGTCGCCCTCTTGAAGGATCGGCGTGGCACCGGGAACGGCGGGTGCCGCTGTTTCCAGGAACAAGCCAAACCGCGATGCGCCGGAAAGCCCGACTTCGACCGGCCCGAGTCGGAACATCTCCCCAATCAACGGACCGGCCTCGTTGGCGCTGATGCCCAGTTCCGGGTTGAGATCAATCGCCTTGCAATGCACTTCCGGCCACTCGTGAGCCGCGGTTTTCACCAGACCGGCGAGGCCGCCGCTGATGGGGTTGCCGCTGCCGTTCAGTGCGCCAAATCCGAACGCGCCGTCCAGTCGTGAAGCCGTCACCAGGATGCCACCCGCTTGCCGCAGCGAGGGACCGGCCAACTGGATCAGACGAAAGGCTTCCTTCAGCGCCATGTCGTCGCCGCGAATGGCCGGCCAGAGAATCACCAGACCAGCGGGCGTTTCGCCGCGCGGATCACGAATCAATTCTGCCGCGGTCCCCCGGCGCACGGAGTAGCCTCGCGCCGCAAGCTGGGCCTCGACGGCGGGTGCCAGATCAGAACCATCCTCGGTGACCCAGATCCGCGCGCCGCGCGGCAGGTTCACCGTGGGCTCCGTTGCGGAGTCGGCGATCCGGACGGATTTCACAACCTGGCGGTGGAGCGGGGCGTGATCCGGGATCAGCGATGAGTCGGGCTTTGTCGGGAGCGCGACGGATGCCGCCGTCAGGAACTCCACAATTTGCTGGAGCGTTTGCAGCGTGCCGAGGTGCTCGGGCTTGATCTCCGGCGCCTCGGGCAAGAGCGTGCGCAGCGCGGCCATGATCTCGACGCGCTTGATCGAATCAATGCCGAGATCGCTGTCCAAACCCATGTCGAGAGTGAGCATCTCGACGGGGTAACCGGTTTTCTCCGCGACGACTTGCAGCAAGGCGGCGCGGACGCGGGGGAAATCCACGGCGCCATCCGTGCTGGGGCCTACGAGGGATGGCACCGGGCCCACCGGCTGAGCTGGGGTCGGATGGCGGGCGGCGTCCCCGGACGCGGCTTGCCCGTGACCACTCAATAGAAAGTCGACCACTTGCTGGAGCGTTTGCAGCGTGCCCAGATGCTCGGGCTTGATCTCCGGCGCGGCCGGCAGGCGCCCGCGCAGCGCGGCCATGATTTCGACGCGTTTGATCGAATCAATGCCGAGGTCGCTGTCCAAGCCCATGTCGAGAGTCAGCATCTCCGCCGGGTAGCCGGTCTTCTCGGCCACCACGTCGAGCACGATGGGGGCAACGTCCGGTGAGACGGCGGGCGGTGCGGGGACTTGCGGCGCGGCGACGTCGGGGGGAATGGGCGAAGGCACGCTCGCGGCCGCTCGGCTTTGGGGGGCTGGTGGCAGCTCGGAGCGTCGCCCCCCGGTAGCGCTGGGCACCCGTGGGGTCTGCACCGGACTGGACGGCCCGTGCAGTAGGTCGCGCCGCTGGGCAAGAAGTCCTTCCAAAGTTCGGCGAGCCGCGTCCTGACCTTCGAGGAACTGACGGTGCAACTGGGCGGTCTGCTCCTGCATTGTTTGTAGCGAGAGCATGCCTTGCTGCGCGATTTGGAGCGCGTTCGCCAAGTCAGCGGGCAATGAGGGTTGCGCAACTGGAGTGGGGGTGGAAGCCTGCAACTGCGGCGTCATGGTGTCACGGCCAAGGATCGCATTCTCCCCGGGTTTTTCCGAAGAGTGGCGCCTGGTCAAGACGCTGCGGTGGGGATCCGGAATCGCTGGAGACGGTTGGGGCGCCGAGGCACCTGCGGGCGCGCGTGGCGGGCGCGGCGCTCGTGGGGTGCGATGGTTGGCACCGGTCAGCGCGACGGTAATACCGGTCTTGCCATTGGCCGCGGCGGGCGGCGTGGCCGCAGACTCTTCCCAGCGTGACAGCTCGACTCCGTGCCCCAGCGCGGCCAGACGGCACAGCGCGACGGCCAGGTCGAATGTTCCGGAGCGCGAGCCTTTGGAGGCATCCAGCGCGACGGCCTCGACGTCGCGGCCTTGCGCGATGGCGTGCACGAGGTCGCTGAGAACATGCCCTGGCCCCATCTCGACGAACGTCGTCACACCATCGGCGAGCATCGTCTCGATCTGCGCCATGAAATCCACGGGTTGCACGATCTGGCTGGCGAGAAGCTCGCGAGCTTGCCGGGCACCGCTAGGGTAAGCTTTGGCCGTGCTGTTGGCATAGACGGGGATGTGTCCGCGACTGAACTTGATGTCCTCCAAGGCCGCAGCAAACGGCGCTCGGGCGTCGGCGACCAACGCGCTATGAAACGCGGCTGACACCGGCAGCACTTTGGCGCGCAGGGAACGCTTTGTCAGTTCGCCGGCCGCGCGCTCGATTTGTGCATTCGAGCCGGCCAGCACGAACTGGCTGGGCGAATTGCGGTTCGCGATGACCAGCGAGCAATCATTTTCGCCGACGAAACTGTTGACGGTCGCCTCGGACGCCTGCACGGCGAGCATCGCGCCGCGATCGTGGTGGCCGCTGCGATTGGCCATGAGCCGACCGCGGACGTTGGAGAGACGGTGCAACGCTTCTGGATCCAGCCGGCCAGCGCCACAAAGCGCCAGCAGTTCACCGTAGCTGTGACCGGCGGCGGCCTCGGCCGTGACCCCGAAATAAGCCAACACATTCAGTGCGCCCAGGCCCGCCGCACCCAGCGCCGGTTGTGCGATCTCGGTCGACTTCAAGGCGGCTTCCTGCTCGCGCCGCGCCTCGTCGCTGAACGCCGGGTGCGGATAAATGAAATCGCTCAAGCGTTGCCTGCCCAGCTCCGGGCGCTCGCCGCCGAAGACCTCATCCGCCGCCGCGAGCGCTTCGATCATCCCAGGAAACTGGCAAGCCAGATCGCGAAACATGCCGACATATTGCGAACCCTGGCCGGGGAACAGTGCCCCCAATTTGCCGCGCCGCTGGCCGGATCCGAACGCGATGCCGGTAGGCAACACCCAGTGCGACTTCTCGGGGTGCTGCTCAAGCATCTTTAGCGCCGCGTCACGGAGCGCCGGGAGTGGGCTTTCCGGCGTCACCGGCAGGAGCAGACGGAACTCGGCGGCACGCCTGAAGTCCTGCCTCGATTGGGTGGCGCGGGTTCGCACTTCGGCCCATGCCGCGGCAGGCAGCCCGGCAACTTGGATCTGCAATTCGGCGCGGCTGTCGGCGCTGAGTGCAAGGATTTCGACATCGCCGTCCCAGCCGGGCTTCTCCATCCGGATACCATGCTCTTCGAGCACACAATGAAAATTCGTGCCGCCGAAACCAAACGCGCTCACGCCAGCCCGACGCGGATGCGCGGCGCGGGGCAGCCAGGGACGCTTCTGCGTGTTGATATAAAACGGGGAACAGCCCGGCGCCGCCTCGCTAATTGGCTGGCTGACTTTGATCGTGGGCGGCAAAACCTTCTGCTGCAATGCGAGCGCGGCCTTGATCAGTCCCGCCACGCCGGCGGCGGCCTTCGTGTGGCCGATCTGTGACTTCACCGAGCCGAGCGCTGCCCAACTGCCTTCCGAGCGGGCGGCGCGGAAAACTTTCGTCAACGACTCGAGTTCTGTGGCGTCACCGACCTTGGTGCCGGTGCCGTGCGCTTCGACGAGTTCGATGCTTTCGGGGGTAATGCCGGCATCGGCGTAGGCGCGGCGCAGGGCTTCCATTTGCCCATCGGCCTGGGGGGCATAAATCGCGTTGCCACGCCCGTCGCTGGAGCTGCCGAGGCCCTTGATCACCGCGTAAATCCGGTCCCCGTCGCGCTCCGCATCCGACAGCCGCTTGAGGACCAACATGCCGAGACCCTCGCCGAGGATGGTACCGTCGCAGTCGCGATCGAAAGGCTTGGCATCGCCCGCGGGCGAGAGCGCCGGGGTCTTGCTGAAGCACACATACATGAAAATGTCGTTGAAGGTGTCAATCCCGCCCGTGATCACCATGTCCGAACGGCCGGAGGAGAGTTCCAACGCGGCTAGATGCAGCGCGGCCATGGAGCTGGCGCAGGCGGCGTCCACCACGCAGTTAGTCCCCCCCAGATCCAGGCGGTTGGCGATGCGCCCCGCCGCCACGTTGCCAAGCAATCCCGGGAAGGAGTTTTCCTGCCACCCGACGTAGGAGTCGGCGATTCGCTGCACAACATCCTCGGCAACGGGTTCCGCCACGCCGGCTTCTTTCAAGGCGCGACGCCAGATCGGATGCCCGAGCCGGGCACCGAGGGGAATGACGAGCTCCAAAGCGCCGGTCACGCCGAGGATGACGCTGGTGCGCTCTTTGGCGAAGGGCTTGTTGGCGTAGCCCGCATCCGCGAGCGCTTGTTTGGCGGCGACCAGACCAAGAAGCTGAGTGGTGTCGGTGGCCTCGAGATCCTTGGGCGCGATGCCGAATTCCATCGGGTTAAAGGCGATGGGGGAAAGAAAACCGCCGCGCTGGGCGTAGGTCCGATCGGGTGCCTTGGGGTCGGCGTTGAAGTAGTCCGCCGCGCTCCAGTGCGACGCGGGAATGGGCGTGATGGCGTCCACTCCATGCTTGATGTTCCGCCAGTAGGACTGGAGGTCATCCGCTTTCGGGAACAGACAACTGATGCCGATTATAGCCACTGATTCACTCATCGTTTTGCAATAGTTTCTTCATATCCTCCACGGATACGAGCGGACCCTGCGCCAGACTCCCCGGCCAGGGAACTCCCTGCGTGCGCAATGCCTGCGCCCGAAGCTGCACAGCCGCCCCGTGGAGGAGGCTCAGGGCGACCTGCGCAGCGTGCCGGTTTTCGGGCGGTTCGAGACAGGTGCCGCGCGCCCATTCGTTAAACGCGCCCATCGCCGGACCGCACCAGACTTGGTAATCCAGGACGCGCGTGGGATCGCCCGCGTTTGCCCAGCGCGAACTCAACCCGAGATAGCTCCGAAATACTAGCGCCATCTTGTGCTTTGGATCGCGCTCGGCTCGTTCGACTTCGCGGGGATCGCGCTCCTGAAAGTAGGCCCGAGTGCTTTGCCAGGCGGCCTCCAGCGACGCGCGAAAGAATTGTTTCTCCAGCACGGTGCGGTCGGATGCCGCCAGGGTTTCCAGAGACGGGTGAGTGCGATACAATTCGTAGAGTTTTGCAGCGCGCATCGCAAACATGGTTCCGCGCTTGAGCACCTGGACTTTGACCCCCATCTCGAACATGTCGGCGGCCGGTGCCATCGCCGTGTCTGCCTGCTCGGCTTGCGCCAGCAGGCGCCGGACGGTGTCGCAGGAACCGGATTCCACGCAGGCCTGATTGATCGAACCCGTCACCACGTAGGCTGCGCCCATCGTAAACGCCGCGGCCAGCGCCGCCGGTGTGGACAGCCCGCCGGCGGCACCGACTCGGAGCGTTTGCTCGAACGCAAACTTCGCCTGGAGCCGGTTTCGCAACGCCAGCAGCGTCGGCAGCAGCGTCACGAGCGGGCGATTGTCGGTGTGTCCGGCGGAATCGGCTTCGGCCGTGATATCCTGGGCCATCGGGATCTGCGCCGCGAGTTGCGCCTGTTCCGCGGTGATTGCCCGGGAGTGCACCAGTTCGTTGAGGAACTCCGCCGGCGGCGGTGACGCGAATTGCGTGGCCACCTCCAGGCGCGAAACTTTGGCCACGATCCGATTGGGCGTGACCACCCGCCCGGCGGCGTCCCGGGCGATGCCCGTTACCCGGTAGCGCACGACCGGCAACGTGAGACGTAAATATGCGGCTGCCTCAACCAACCGGATACCGCGGCGCAGGTACAGGTCCACGGTCGCGGCTTCGCGGTCGGGTTCGTTGGGACTATGGATGAGATTAAATCCGAACGGAGAGCCCGCCAAGCTCGTCTTCAGCCGATCAATTGCGTTCCCAATCCGCTCCAACTCGAGTCCCGCCGAGCCAAAGAACCCGAGCATCCCGGCCCGGGCCATGGCCTCCACCAGCTCGACCGACGCAATGCCGTTGGCCATGGCCCCGGCAACGTAGGCAAAACGCAACCCGTGATCGCGGCGGAAATCGGGATCCCCCAGGTTCTCCAGCGGCAATGCGGGGAGACATGCCGCAATCCGAGAGTCGACGGGCGCCGTGTCGTTTCCGTTGGCGACGCCCATGCCGCCGGGTACCAACGCAAACTGGGCTCCGCGTTCCAGCACCAGCCAGGGCTCGCCCAACCGGCCCAAGGCACCCAACAAAGACAAGAGAACAGCCTCGGTCGGAGCGCCTTCGCGGCTCCACCGAATCTTTGCGGTGAGTTCGGACTGGCTGTCGGCTTTTAGAATCAAGGACCTGCAATATCGAGATAAGCGAACCGCAAGTAATGGGTTTCTCCCTTGCTTGTCCATGCCAATCGCCATCGTCCGCCGACACGGGTGTTGGACAAAAATCTGATTCCGTTGAAAAACAGGCCGTTTTCTTGGCATGAAATGTCTAGGAAATCTCCTGAACGAGTTCCGCCCTGCCAGGGGGGAGGACGCACGCGCAGGGCTACGTCTGCGTGTTACCTGTCACCCCGCTGGGGCTTGAACACTGCGGGCGTCGAAACCCATGGCTCGCGCCATGGGCTAGTGCGCCTGTGAAGGCGTCAACATGGCGGGGTGAAAGTCCCCGTCCGGTGGAAGTTCATCCGCCGGTGACTGAAGGTAACTGCGGCGCAGTGATGTGACCGTGGAGAGCAACTGGAAGTGAACGTCCAGTCCGTAACAACGG
>CAMAPG010000005.1 GCA_945859965.1 Opitutus sp. GAS368
CGCGCCCCACTGCAGGGCCTGCATCCCGCCCATCGAGGCGCCCGCCACGGCCAAAACCGTTTTCAAGCCCAGTGCCTGCGTCAGCAGCCGGTGATGCGCGGCCACCATGTCGCGAATGCCAAACCGGGGGAAATCGGGTCCCGGTTGGCTCCGACTGTTGCTCGGGCTGGTCGTCAGCCCGTTGCCGATCGAGTCGATCACGACAATCCGAAAACGCTCCGGGTCGATGGCTTTTCCCGCGCCAATTAAAAAATCCAGGCGATGATGGTTCGATCCGATCGCGGTGAATCCGATGACGGTGCGTTCTCCGCTGGGATCGGGAATCCCGTGCTCCACATAACTGATCCCGAAGTCCCGGATGACCTGGCCGGACTCGAGGGCGAAGTCACCCACCTCGTGCCACCGATGCGGCGCATCCCTCTGCCCGGCGGCGAGGGCAGGGTGACGCCGGGCCACATGGCTGGGAGAGGATTCGCTCACGAATCAAAAAGAATGACCGACCGGATCACTTCGCCACGCTTTAAGGCGGCGAACCCTTCGTTGATTTCCGAAAGGCCGATGCGGCGGCTGATGAGTTCCTCCAGCCGCAACTCCCCGTTGAGATAGTGTTCCGCCAGCAGGGGGAAATCGCGCGCGGGACGGGCGCCGCCATAGGACGAGCGCACGATGCGTTTCTCCTGCATCAGGGAGCCCCAGCGAAAGGAGAGGTCGTCGTTGATGCCCACCTTGCCCAGCCAAACGACCTGCCCGCCGGGTCGAACCGCCTCGACGGAGGTGCGGAAAGCTACCGGAGCGCCTGCCGCCTCGAAAACGGCGTCGGCGCCGCGCCCCTGGGTCAACGATTGCACCACGGCCACCGGATCCTCGCGCAACGGGTTGATCACATGCGTCGCGCCAACCGCGCGGGCGATGGCGAGTTTTTCATCCGAGAGATCCACCGCGATGATCTGTGCGGCCCCGGCCAGTCTCGCGCCCTGCACCGCGGATAGTCCGACGGCGCCACAACCGATGACCATCGCCGTTTCTCCTTGGTGCAGTTTGGCGATGCGGGTCACGGCGCCGACGCCGGTCATCACCCCGCAGCCGATGAGACATGCGACATCGAACGGAAGCGCATCCGGAACCCGGATGGCACTCTGGGCCGGCACCACGCAGTACTGGCTGAACGCACCCAGGTACATCAGGTTGTGCACCGGTGCTCCGTCGCCGGTCTTGTACAACACGCGGCCGTCGTACCCGCATGACTTCGGACGCTGCGCGACATAGGTTTCGCAAAGGATCGGCTGGTCCCGGTCGCAATAGAAACAATGCCCGCAGTGCGGATTCCAGTGGAGGACGACGTGATCGCCCGCCGTGAGCAAGTGCACGTCCGCGCCGACGCGCTCAACGATCCCCGCGCCTTCGTGGCCGAGGATGATGGGCACGGGGCTGGCCAGCTGGCCTTCGATCACCTCGAGGTCGGTGTGACAGAGGCCCGCCGCCTGCATGCGCACGAGCACGTCACCCGGCGCGAGCTCGTCCGTCTCGACGGTTTCAATCGTCAGCGGAGCCCGGGTCTGACGCAGAACGGCAGCCTGGAAGCGCATGGCCGCTATTTCGCTGCAGCCGGTTTCTTTTCGTCGACGATGCTCGAACGGATTCTTTGGACGATGGCGGAGTGCTTGGCCGTGAGGTCCTCGCCGCTGCCACTCTTGATCGGCTCGGCGAGCTCAAAGTGACCGTAGGTGTCGCGGCCGCGGACCAGCATGCCGATCGGTTTCTTCGGACTTTCCTGGTGGACCTCGGTGCTGACGTAACGGATCGCGAGCCCGATGCGCGGAGTGTCCTTCGATTGGTTGGGATTGGAGCCGTGGACAATCCAGATGTTGTGGAGCGACATCTCGCCCGGCATGAGGGCCAGGTCGACCGCGTTCTTCTCGTCGACCTCGACCGCGATTTCCTGCCCGCGGGACAGCGCGTTGTTCTGATTGTCGGTCTGGCGCTGCGGCATGGCCGGCGTCAAGTGGGTGCCGGGAGCGATCCGCATGCAGCCGGTGACCGGCTGGCTCGGGGTCAGGGCGACCCACGCGGTCACGACCTTCGGCGGGCTGAGTTTCCAGTACGTTCCGTCCTGGTGCCAGCTGATGAAGGTTTTGTCCCCGATCATTTTCGTGAACCAATTCGTATTCCAGGCAATGAAGTTGGGCCCGAGGACGCTTTCCACCGAGGCGAGAATCCGGGGATGGGTGACGATCTCATGCACCCATGGGAGTATGAAGTGCGTTTCCGAGAAAACCTGGTAGCGCTCGCGCGGGGACATCGCCGCGAGACGCTCCCGGTTGCGGTCGGAGTATTCCATGTACGAGGCCAGAAACCGGGCGGTTTCGTGCGGTTCCAGCGCCGGGAGAGGGCAGAGGTAACCGTTCTTTTCAAAGCTCAACCGTTGCGCTTCACTCAGGCGGCCGGACAGGGTGGGGGAGGACATGATTTTTTGGGGTTGGGGTGAACCGCGCAGACCAGGCTGCCGCGGCCCCCGTATCTTAGCGAAGAAGACAGGCGTTGACCATAGGGACTACCTGATAAGTGTATGGAGTTTATGACCGGTCGTTGACGTCGATGAACCGCTATCCCTGGAAACTTTTGCCTCGTTTGGCCTCGGAGATAGAGCATCACCGGCCAGAGGGAGCCCACGCGGATTTGGCGGCCTTGCTCCGGGTCACGTGGCAGCAGAGCGAAGGGGATGTGACGGTGTGGAAACTCCGCTGTGCCCAGATCGCCAGCATGTGCGTCCGGGGGGCGATGCTGGGCGGAGCTCCGAGCGACGACTCAATGTACGGACTCTTGCGCCTGCTGCGGCGGCTGAGCTCGAAAAAAACGATGAAAGCCGTCCAGACGGCGATGCGCGCCTATCTGGACGAGCTGCTGGCTCAGGCGCGTCCCACCCAATTCACTACGATGGAGCGGATCGTCGCCGAAATGCGCCAGCGCATGCAGGAGACGCTCGGGGTTTCCCAATCGCTGGCGCAGTACAGCCAGCTGTTCGGCGTCAGCGAAGGACACCTCTCCCGCAGCTTTGCGGCGATTGCCGGGCAAAGCTTTCGCGCCGAACGCCGGCACATCCGGATGGCCGCGGCCTGCCAGATGCTCAGCGGCTCCAACCTGAAAATCGTCGCGGTGGCCCAGCGTCTCGGCATCGCCGATCCGTCCCAGTTCGTCGCCGACTTCCGGGAGGAGTTTGGCGTCACCCCCGGCGAATACCGGAAAAACCATGCGGTCCTTGCAACCCAGCAGTGAGCTCTGGGCGTGTCCTGATTTCTCCGGCTCTGCTCCCAATGAATGGTCCCTTTTCTCATATTCGTTCCCATTGCGCCCCTTGCCGTTCGAGAACCGTGGATCGGCGGACGATTCTGACTTTCACCTATTAAGTGAAAGTCTGTTATCAGCCACGGGGGAACCAAAGAGCGATGGAGCCGTGTCCTGACTGCTGGAAGCGGCGCCGGGAGAGGGCCGGCAGGGGCTGGATCGACTTTCACTTAATAGGTGAAAGTCGAATCGGGTCGGTGGATCGATTCCCTCGGTCCGCCTTCGTGTCATTGTCCCTTTGTGGTGCACCTTCCGTATTCTGAAAAATCACGGGATGCGGCCGCGGCAACGTTTCGATCGTCGCACTGCGTTCTCTGCTACTCGGAATCTCGAGCATGAGAACGATTACGAAAATGAGGGACGAGGATGATTTATACGGTCCGCCTGCGAAATTAGGCCACCACCCGTTTGCGCCATCGCTTGCGTTTAATTCCGGATTATCACGTCATTTTCCAAGAACCATGATGACCAGTCGTTTTTTATGGCCGGACCAGCGCGTGATCAGCCGTCTTGCCCGCTTGGGAATAGCGTTTCTGGCCATGGTCGCGGTCAGGCCGGGTTGTTTGGCAGGAAGTGCCGCCTTCCGGGACAGAACCGATGAAATCCGGGTGGTGGATGTTGCCAAAATAAAGCGGCCGGGTGCCACCGTCACCGGAGTGGAGTTGCTGCCGGCCGGCAGTTTCAGCTCCCCGGCGGGGTCCGAGATCTTTCCGGGTTTGCCGGCATTTTGTCGTGCGTGGGCCACCCTGCAGTCCGCCCAGGATTCAAACATCACCATCGAGGTGTGGATGCCGCGGGAAAAATGGAACGGACGATTCCTTGGGACGGGCAATGGCGGAGGAGGCGGGAAGATCGTCTACGCCGCGTTGGCGGCGGGTTTGAAGTTCGGTTATGCCGTCGCCAATACTGATTTGGGCACGTCGCCCAATCCGGAGGCAGTCATCGATCATCCGGACCGCTGGAGGGACTTCGGAGGACGCGCGACGCATGAGATGACCTTGATGGCAAAGGCCATGGTGCAGGCCTATTATAACAAGCCTCCGCATCATTCCTATTTTGTGGGCAGTTCCACCGGCGGGCAACAGGCCCTGGCGGAGGCGCAGCTCCATCCCGACGATTACGATGGAATCATCGCCGGCACTCCGGGAAATAACCGCACCCATTTGCATGTCATGTTTGTGTGGAATTGGCAGGCGTTGCACGAGAGTCCGGGCAGCGCATTCACCCCCGAGCAGGCGACGCTGGTCACCAACGCGGTGGTGAAGGCCCGTGCCGGGAAAGACGGGGGCGCGCCGGCGGACGATTTTTTGACGGACCCGCGAATGAGCCGGTTTAATCCGGAGACATTGCTGAAGCCGGCCAAGGGTGGAGTTGCCGGGGGCGCCTATCTGACCCGGGAGCAGGTGCGTGCCCTGCAAAAAATTTACGCGGGCCCCGTGAATCCACGGACGGGCGAGAGGATTTATACTCCGCCTCCCATGGGCAGTGAGCGGACCATGGGGCTGGTGGTCCCGGAGGATCCGCGGTCCGCCCCGCCGCATTCCTATTTGTTCAGGTGGGTGTTTGGCTCCGGATATGACTGTGCCCGGTTCGATTTTGACCGCGATCTCGACCGGCTGGATGAAGGGCTGGCGCCGCTCCTCAACGCGAATAATCCCGATCTCTCCGCCCTGCGGGCCCGCGGGGGAAAAATTCTGATGTATTCGGGCACGGCCGATCCCGTCACCCCGTTCCAGGATGCGGTCAATTATTACGAACGCGTGATCGAAGCCCAGGGCGGGCTGGCCACGACTCAGGACTTCTTCCGTTATTTTATTGTGCCCGGTTTGGCCCATGGCAGCGGCGGACCCGGGCTGAACGATTTCGGGCAAAAGCTCAGTTTGCACGTCCCGCTCGATGCGGGGCACCATGCCTTGATGGCGCTGGTGAAATGGGTGGAGGAAGGCGTTCCGCCGAACGAGATCATTGCCACGGCTTTTATCCAGGGTGACCCGGCGAAGGGCATTCGTTTTCAGCGGCCCATTTATCCCTATCCGCAATTTCCCCATTATCGCGAAGGCGACGTCAACGCGCCCTCCAGCTACCGGGCGGTGGTTCATCCCCGTGGCCAGGTTTTGGTGCCTGCGGAACGCTATCTTAAATGAATGCGATGACCCGTCGCCTGATCCGCTCGCACGAAGGAAATTATTCGGGTGCCCCGGCCGGAATGAGCGGTCGGGTGGCGTCGATTTTCAGCCAGGCGAGGGAGGCGATGACCGACATGATGGCGATCGGGACCAAGGGCGCGTTGTAGCTGCCAAACGCTGTCACGATGTAGCCGAATAACACGGTGGTGAGAAATGAACCGATTTGTCCCGCCGTGTTCATCGCGCCGGTGACCGACCCGGCGTGCTTCCCTCCGACATCGAGGCAGACCGCCCAGGCGGTCGGGAGGGCAAAATCCGAGCAACCATAAGCGAGGGCGAGGAAAAGCACGGTGAGATACTTGTCGGTCGTGCAGATCGTGGCGACGAGCAGCAGGGCGGTGACCGCGTAGGCACCGCATCCGATCAGGCGCCGGCCCCATTTCAGTCCGAGCCGCCGGACGAGGGCATCGCTGGCAAATCCGCCCGCGAGATTGGCGCAGGCGCCGAACGCGAAGGGCAGCCAGGAATACGAAACGAGATCCTGGCGGGTGAAACCGCGCCCATTCTGCAGGAAGGTATGCAACCAGGTCAGGAAGAAAAAACCGCACCACGCATAGGCGTGATACATGAGCAGGATCCACCATAGGTTGGGCTGCCGCAGGACGGTGCGCCACGGTAGGCCGTGGCTGGGGTCCTTTTCGCCAGTGGTACCGATTTCGGCGAGTTCCTCCTGGGAAATCCCCGCCTTTTCCTCAGGCCGGTCGCGAAACCAGGCGTACCAGACCGCGGCCCATACCACGCCGACGGCCCCGAAGATATAAAAGCAGGCCCGCCACCCATAGGCATGCTGGATCGGAATCACGAGCAATGGCGCAAGAACCCCGCCCAGCCGGCTGCACATCCACACGACACCCTGGGCCTTGGCCCGCTCCACGACCGGGAACCACCGGGAGATGGCGACCGAAGAATTGGGATAGGCCCCGGCTTCACCCATGCCGAAAAAAAACCGGGTGAGGGCGAGCGGCCAGAAACTCCGCATGGCGCCGGTGAGGGCGGTGAACACCGACCACCACACCACGATGCGCGCGAGCACGCGGCGCGGACCGATCCGGTCGCCCAGGGCGCCGCTGGGGATCTCGAATAATCCATAGGAGAAGACGAATGCGCCCAGGATCCATCCCCACTGTTCCAGGGTGAAGCCGAGGTCCTCCTGAATACTTTTGCCCGCAACGGAGATGCAAACGCGGTCCAAAAAAGTGATGATCGAAAGACTCGAGAGCAGCGCGAGCACGCGGTACCGGTATTTCATCGTCGGGGAATGAGGGCGGGGTGGTCGCAGCAGCAGGCTGCGGATCTTCAAAGGCAAACTCCTGGTCGAATGATTTGCACATCATTTCGCAGGGTTCGTTTCACCCTGGAATTTTGCTGCGTCCCAATTCCACCATGGGACAGCAGAGTCTGCCCGCGACTTAGCCAACCCTACCGGCTGATATTCGTGCACGCCTATTTATTTCTGAGAGGAGGAGCGGGAGCTTGCCAGACAGCGCCATTCGGAAAGCTGTAGTCACGCAAAGAGGCGGCTTTGATTTCGATGCTGTAGCCGGGCCGGTTTGGCGGCAAATACCGGCCGGCGCGGATGACACAGGGGTCGAGGAAGTGTTCGTGGAGATGATCCACATATTCGATCAGGCGGTTTTCCATCGAGCCGGAGACACAAACATAATCCCACATTTGCAGGTGTTGCACGTACTCGCACAGCCCGACGCCACCTGCATGCGGGCAAACGGGCACGCCAAACTTGGCGGCGAGCAGGTAGACCGAGAGTACCTCGTTCACGCCACCGAGCCGGCAGCTGTCGATCTGGCAAAACGAGATGGCGCGGGCCTGCAGCAATTGTTTGAAGAGCACGCGGTTCATCCCGTGTTCGCCGGTGGCGACGCCGATGCCCAAGGGCTCCAGTGCGCGCGCGATCGCCGCGTGTCCAAGCACGTCATCCGGCGAGGTCGGCTCCTCGATCCACCACGGGTTGACGGCGGCCAGCTCGCGCATTTTCGTGATGGCCTCGCCCACGTCCCAGCGCTGGTTGGCATCCATCATCAGCTTCCGCCCGGGACCGATCTCCCGCCGGATGAGCGCCGCACGGCGGAGATCGTCGGCATGGTCTGCGCCCACCTTGATTTTGAAATGGTTCCAGCCCGCCGCGATGCCCTCGCGGCACAGCCGGATGATTTTCTCATCCGGATAACCCAGCCACCCCGCGGAGGTGGTGTAGGCCGGGTAGCCGTCGCGTTCGAGTTCCGCCACGCGACGGGCCCGCGACGGAGCCTGGGCGCGCAGGAGTTCCAGCGCCTCGGCGGGAGACAGGGCGTCGGTCAGATACCGGAAGTCGATGCAGGCCACGAGTTGCTCGGGACTCAAATCGCAGAGCAGGCGCCAGAGCGGCTTGCCCTGTTGTTTGGCGTAAAGATCCCAGAGTGCGTTGACGACGGCGGCCGTGGCGAGATGGATGACACCTTTCTCCGGACCGAGCCAGCGGAGTTGGGAATCCCCGGTCACGCGTTTCCAGAATTCCCCGGGAGCGGAGGCGAACGTGGCGAGATCCTGCCCGACCACGAGGGGCCGCAGGCATTCGACCGCCTGGCAGACCACTTCGTTGCCGCGACCGATCGTAAACGTCAGGCCATGGCCTTCGCCGCCGCCCTCCGTGGTCAGCACGACATACGCGGCCGAATAATCCGGATCGGGATTCATGGCATCGGATCCGTCGAGCGAGCGGGAGGTGGGAAAGCGCAGGTCGATGACCCGCAGCTGGGTAATTTTCCCGGAATAATTCATATTAAGGGAGGACCTGCGCTTATTCCGCGGTTGGACAACGGAAGGAGCGTGGCGGCCCGTGGGAACAAAGGTCAACTGACTGGGAGTGTTTGCAAAATGGTTTGTCATTCTGAGCGCAGCGAAGAATCCAGTGAGATTCCGCCGTCGGCTTCGATGTTATCCAAGTGGATTCTTCGCTGCGCTCAGAATGACAACCGTCGGAAGAGGGGAATTTGCAAACGCGCCCTGTCGCTGACGGCCGGATTACATCCCGAGGGAATCGAGATTTTTGCGCAGGCGGGCGAGCGCTGCCGCGTACCGCGCGGGAATAAGGCCGTGTTTGTCCGGTCCCACATCGAGCAGCAGATTGGCGCCGCGCGTGGTCGAGGTGAGATACATGCCGAGCAACTCGGCGTCGGAGCGCGGCTGGTCGTGCTCGGTGTAGAACCAGTCGTCGCCGATGGGATCGCAGACCTCGCCGGGGATGTAATACTCCGCGCCGTCGACCGTGCGCCATTTGACATGGCCGGTGGCGGAGTTCGGGAGAAAACGCTCGATGGGCATCAGGTCAGTGGGCCACACGCGGTCGATGTTCATTTCGGAACCGTCGCCGATGCCGTGATTGTAGAGGATCACGGCGTTGGGCTGGCGGGCCGTGATGTGCTGGTAGAGACGCTGGCGGAAATCGCGAGGCAGGAGATGGGGGATGTCGATCCACCATTCCGCCACAGGGCCATAATTATCCATCAACTCGGTGATCTGGGCCCAGTGGAAATCGAGGTATTGCTGGGTGACGAAAGCGGAGCTGCGTCCGTTTGGGACAGCATTACGGTGGAGGGGCAGTGGCGCGACATTGGGCGAAAGCGAGCCGAACCGGTTATGGTTGTCCCACGAGCAATAATAGAAACCGGGCTTCACCCCGCGCTGCTCACAGGATTTGACGAAGGCGCCCACGACATCGGTTTTGTTGCCGGAGGTGCCGACATGGTAATCGTTGAGCCGGGTGGGCCAGAGGCAGTGACCAGCGACGTGTTTGGTGGTCAGGACCGCGTATTTCATCCCGGTGTCGCGCGCGATCGAGATCCACTGGTCGACGTCGAGCCGGTCGGGCGCGTAGGTGGTCGAAGGGTCGCTGCCGCTCGGCAGCTCGGCGCTGACAAACGTGCTCATGCCGAAGTGGATGAACATGCCGAACTTCATCGCCTCCCATTGTTGCAAGGCAGCGACGGACAGCCGCTGGGCCCCGGGCAACTTTGTCGTGTCATTGTCGCGGCTGCGCAGTTTCACGCCCGCGGCGATGGCGGGAATGGGTTTCTCCTCGGTGGCCTGCCCGCGCAGCGAGGAGCCGAGCGCGAGGGCGGCACCGCTCAAGGCGGAGGTCCGCAGGAAATCACGGCGGGAAAACGAGGAAAGCAAACCAGGGGATGAGGGATGATGGGGTTTCATGAGTGGAATCCGGGCGGTTGAGGGGAGGGAGAAAAGGACGTGTGCCATGCATCCGCCTCCGCTTGGGCGCGGGCGGTCAGGGCTGCGATCGGTTCCCGCGTGTCGATCACCGCGATCACGAGGCGGTCGATCATGGCGGCGAGCAGGGCCCAGTGGGGTAGTCGGGGCAGTTCCCGCGCGTGGCGGTGACTCTGTTCCAGGGACGAGAAAAACGGGATGACGCGGTTCACCTCCGGGTCGTGCCACGTGGAGCGGCGGCAGCCGATTCCCCCGGCCAGGGTGAGGAGCTTGTCGTTGGCGCGGCTGGCGCAGTGGACGAGGAAGTCCTGCGCCAGGGTGGGATGGGGCGAGCCGGCGGCGACGCCGAGGAGCCAGTAAACGTTAAGCGAAGTGCTGGCGCCGCCGGGGCCGGCAGGGATCGGGGCAATCGCCACACGTCCTTTCATGTGCGACGCTGCATCCGTCTCACCCATTGCGGCGAATCCGAACCAGTTCACCATCATCGCGGCTTCGCCACGGGCAAACGCCAGGCCGCTCTGCACGGAATCAAATTCGCGGCTGCGCGGGTGCACTGCGCCCCGGTCCGCGAGCAGGGAGCGGTAGTAGTCCAGGCCGGCGCGGGCGGCGGGTTGATCGAGCAACAGCCGGCCCCGCGGATCGAAGAGCTCACCGCCGCGGCTCCAGAGCTGCAGGCAAAAATCATAGACCGTATTGTGACCGTCGGGAAACGCCGCGAAGACCGTGCCCCAGCGGTTTTCCTGTGGGGCGTTGAGGACGCGGGCCGCGGCGTGAAATTCCTCCCAGGTTGTCGGCGGGTTCAATCCCGCGCGGGTGAGGAGGTCGGTGCGATAGACCAGGCACTCGGGGCCGTCGTGGTAGGGCAGGCCGAGAATCGCCGGGTCGAAGCGTTGCGCGCGCAGCAGCGAGTCGGCCCAGCCCTGGGGATAATCCTCGGGCGGCTGAACCGCGAGACGCGGGGCGAGGTCGAGGAGCGCGCCAGTGGCGTGCGCTTCCGCCAGCCAATCCGTGACGACGAACGCGGCATCCCACGTTCCGTCGCGCAAGCCGCCGGCGGAGAAAAGCGTGTCATGGAGCGGATGCAGGTCGAACGGCACCGCTTCGAGCCGGAGCGTGCAGCCGGTGTGGGAACAGAACGTCTCCCATTGTTGGGCAATCGCGGATTCGAACGGGCCGAACTTGCGGATGGCGATGCGAAAAATCTCGTGGCGGGACGGCATGGGGACAGTGGCGTCAATGCCCGGCGGGCGGCGGTGCTGCGGCGTAATTGCCGTAAGTGATGAGGCCGACGGCGCCGAGCAGGAGCGCGATGGAAACCGTGACGAGGAGCTTCGTGCCCCGGCGGCATTTCCGCCACTCGCCGATGGCCACGCCGAAGCCGCAGCTCAGCAGGATCAGGATGATCATGTGGATGGCCCAGCTGGAGAACTCGAAGGTGCCCATCCGCACATGGCCGAGACCGTAGAAAAAAAACTGCAGGTACCAAAGCAGGCCGGTCAGAAGCGCGAGACCGTAGTTGCGCAGGAGACCGGAGCCGTCGGCGGTGCGGATGAATTCGCCCCCCGTTTTTCGCCGCAGGGTGAGCCATCCGGCGTAAAGCAACGTGGTCGTGAAGGCACCGCTGTTGGAGAAAAGGTAGATGACATTGCCCTGGAAATGGCCGGCGCCATGCCGGGCGGCGATGGCCGCGATGGGTGCGCCGGCCTGCAGCGAGAAATTGAAGACGGCGGACAGCACGCCGGCGAGAATCACGATGGGCAGGCCGGCCCGCGCGTTGAACGGCGCGGTCGCGGTGTCGGCCGCGAGTTCGCGTTCGCGGCGAAACCCGGCGTAACCCGTGACAAACATCGCGGCGCCGCCGAGCAGCACTCCGCCCACGACGATCAGCCCGGCGCGATGGGCGAGCGTTTCCCCGAACGTCCCCGCAAGCACCGGGGGGAGGAGGGTTCCCAGGACGCATGAAATGCTGATCGCGAGCGCATAGGTCAGCGAGTACCCAATGTGACGGATCGCGAGACCGAAGGCGATTCCTCCGACGCCATAGACGGCGCCGAGCGCGTAGGAGGTGAGCATCGCGTCCTTGGGCGCCTCGGCGAGCACGGCACCCAGTGCCGGCACGGTGGCCCAGGCAAAGATCCACGGCAGCACCAGCCAGCAGGCGGCGGCCTGCACGAGCCAGTAGGTTTGCCAGCTCCAACGGTGAAGATAGCGCTGCGGCGCATAGCAGAGCGCGGCGCAGGCCGCGCCGACGGCGTGCAGCGTGGTGCCGAGGAAGGGGGAGGGGTCGAGGGACATGGGATAAGCGCGAACTGAGCCGTGACGCTTCAGAGAAAGTCACCCCGTTCCGAGCGCAGCGAGAAACCTGGCAGTACACCGCGCGGCGGAGCCGCAGCCGAATTTCCCCATACCGGAATTTTACAGGAGGAAGCGGAGGTAGCAGAGGAGACGAGCTTCCCACCGCTCCTGTTCAAAGCGGCCGATTCTGCCCGGCGCGCACCCGGAGTGCCTCTGGATCTCTGCTCTGCTTCCTTTGCGACCTCCTGTAAGAAAATGCCGTGGTGGCTGCTTGGGTGATCCGCAACTGCCAGTAACGTTTTCATTTGGTGGATTTCGTGGTTCACTCCGATGGTCAGGATCCGGCTTCGAGGGAAAATTCCGTCTGGATCACCGCGGTGTGCTGGCCGACCCGGGGCGCCCCGCGCGTCGATGTGAAACGCTCGCCGTCGATCGTGATCGGGCAGCGCGTGGTACGCAGGGTGGGACCGCCCTCGCGGGTGATTTCCTGGACAAAATCGAGGGCGCGAAACGCCTCCGTCTTCCAGAGTTCCGGCCACGAAAGAACTTCGGCACACCAATAGTCCGCGGCCTCGAGCCACGACAGCCAGTGGCGGGTCGGCATGGTTTTCAGATGATCCGCGATCAGCCGCTTGATTTCATCGCGGCGGCCGAACCAGGTCCCGGGATCGTCGTACGCGGCCAGGGCCGGCAGCCCGATGAGTTCGCCAAGCTGGGGAATCGAACCCATGGCGAGCGCCACGAATCCGTCGGCGGTCGCATAGATTCCGTAGGGTGCGCCGAGGTAGGCGTGCGCGTTGTTCACGGCGCTGCGCTGCGGGGTGGTGCCGCCGTCGTTGAGAAACGTGGTCGTGACTTCAAACTGCAAGTCGAGGATCGACTCCAGCAGACTCACCTCGACGAGACCGCCACGGCTGGTGATGCCGCGACGGACCAAGGCGGCGAGGATGCCCTGGACCAGATGCGCGCTCGCCGTGAGATCAGCGACGGCCAGACCGAAAGGGAGCGGCGGCTGGCCGGCGTCACCGTTGAGATGGGCCAGGCCCGAAAGCGCCTGCACCAAAAGATCCTGGCCCGGCTTCGCGGCCCAGGGTCCGGTGCGTCCGTAGCCCGTGATGGCCCCGTAGACGAGCCGCGGGTTGAGCGCGGCGCACTCGGTTGGACTGAGGCCGAGGCGCTCCATGACGCCGGGGCGGAAATTCTGAATCATCACGTCGGCCCGCGCGATGAGTTGCTTCACCTGCGCAAGATCGCCCGGGGACTTCAAGTCGGCGGCAAAACTCTGTTTGTTGCGGTTGATTGAATGGAAAAGCGTGCTGTCGCCATCAAGCGACAGGTTGGAAATATACAGCTGCCGGCCGATATCGCCCGAGCCGGGCCGTTCGATCTTGATCACGCGGGCACCGAGGTCGGCCAGACGCGTCGCGGCCCACGGCCCGGCGAGAAATTGGGAGAAATCGAGTACGAGAAGACCTTCGAGGGGACGCATGGGAATTAGGTGACGGACAGGGAATGGGTATGGAGCCGGTCGAGCTCCTGCAGGGCGGTGCGAGGTTCGATTTCGCCGCGGAGGCAGCGGTGAACCACGGGCCCGGCGGGCTCCTGAAAAGCGTGAAGATAACCAGGATGGCGCGGCCGCAGAAAAGCGCGGTCGTGGGTCGGTAGGGTTTGCCGGAAAAAATCGCGGGTCAGGCGGTTGTTCTGCTCATCGAGCCAGGCGGCGCGGTGGCCGGGCTGCCCGCCGGATCGGGTGTAAAGCGTCCGCTGGATGGATTCGCTGGCGACGAAGGCGGCGTAGTCCGCGGCTAGTCGGGGATGGACGGTGCGGGCGGAGATGGCCAGGCCCGTGCCGCCGAGCGTGGTGGTGAGGGGAATGCCGGGGTTGTGGGTGGGGACCTCGCCGAAAACGAGGGGATGCGCGGCGTAACCGTCACGGGCATAGTTCGAATAGCCGTAGGGAAACAGGCAGTAGGCCAGCGTCTCGTTTTCCGCGCTGGCGAGCAGTTCGAGCGATTGGATGGGACTGCGCGCGAGGCAGGCGGTGGGGCACAGGGCCAGCAATTCGCGCAGGGTGGCGAGCGCCCACTCGCCGGCGCTCCGCTCGACGATGCAGGACTCGCTCGTGGCCGGGGTGGCGCCGGCAGCGAGGCAGAACCCGTAGAAATACATCAGGCAATAAATGGGAGCGGCGGGAATCTCGAGGCCGCCTTGGCGCGCCAGCGCGAGCACCTCGGGCCAGGTGGTTGGTGCAGGTAATCCGCGTCGTAGCAGAAGATCCGGACGCCAGGCCGACACCGGCGCTGCGGCGTCGATGGCCAGCGCCCATTGCCGCCGGTTCCAGGTGTAACTTACGTGGGAACTGCCAACCGAGTGTCGCGCCTGGTCCGCGAGGAAATCGCCGGGCAGCCAGTCGTCGAGTGGCAGGAAAATACCGTGTTCGGCGGCGTAGCCGGTGAACGGATGATCGATCACGAGGAGATCGTAGGATTCCGCCAGCCGCTCGATGGGATATTCCTCGAATTGTTTGAGCGAACGTTTCTCCCAGTGAATTTCCACCCCGGGGTGAAGTTCCGCGAAGCGCTGCGCAGTGGCCTGCATGGGCACAAGCCCGCGGGTGTGGCCCCAGGTGATGCCGCGAAGAATGGCCGGATTGCTCATGGGTGAAATTCCGGACGCACGCCTCCGCTGGCGCTGGACTGGTAGGCTGCCTCGACGACCGCCATCGTGTTGAACGCATCGGCCACGCGGGTGGGAAGTTCGGCGATTTCCCCATTGGCGAAGCGCATCACATCCGCCATGGGACCGATGAACGCGTGCGGGAACCACGCTCCCTCAAGGGGCACCGAGACCCACGCCGGCGGGCCGGATGCATCGCGGGAGCAGTACTCCAGCGTGTCGGGTTCGCCCGCCGGATAGTTCAGGAGAACTCCCAGTCCCGCCTTGATCGCTCCGCGCGTACCCTCCCATTTCACGTAGCTTTCCTGGTGGGCGCGGCCAAAGTCATGGCCGTGATTGGTCGCAATGCCCGCCCGGCGGACATCGCCGTAGTCGAGCATCAGCTGCGTGCGCGTCGCCGCGAGGTTTGGCGTGGCCGGATGGCGGGTCGTTTTTGCCTGCACACCCTGCGGTTCGCCGAAGAACGAGCGGATCAAATCCACGTAGTGGATGCTGTGGTACAGGATCTCGACACGCGGCGCGCGCTCGAGAAACGTCCAGAGCTGCCAGGGCGTGAACACCGTTACCCGCACCTCGAGGTCATGCAGTTCACCGATTGCGCCTTGGGTGATGAGACTCCGGGCGGCGAGGATGTTCGGCGCGTAGCGGAGCTGAAAATTCACGGCGGCGGTCAACTGGCGCTCGGCGCAGAGCGCGACGATCTCCCGGGCTTCGGCGATGGTTTCGCCGAGTGGCTTTTGGATGAGGACGGCCGCCCCGCGCGGCAGCACCTGGAGGGAAGCGAGAATGGCCGGGGCGGGAACCGCGAGATCGAAGACCGCGCCCGGCGGCGCGGAGGCGATGGCTTCGGAGAGCGTGGAACAGACGCGGGGAATGTGGAAAGCGTCGGCGAGGGCGCGTGCTTTTTCCGGGACCAGGTCGAAGATCGAGACGACGGAAAATCCCGCGATCCGGTAGGCGGGGAGGTGCGCCGTCTTGACGATGCCACCGGCGCCGAGGCAGACGATGGGACGCGGCGCGGCCGGCAGAGCAGTTTGCTGGAGCAACGGAGGCATTTCAGGTGGCGTCCTTCGGCAGCCAGAGGGCGGCGATCGTGGCGGCGAAGGCGACGATGCTGGAGGCGAGCAGGGCCGTCCGGAAGTCGCCGACCGGAGCGAACCAGCCGAAGATGAGGGCGGCGATCGCGGCGGCAATCCGGCCGATGTTATAGCAAAATCCGGCGCCCGTGGTCCGCAGCAACGTGGGGAACAGCGGGGGCAGATACATTGTGAAAAGGCCAAGTCCGCCCGCGAAAAAGCCCGTGAACGGGAGCCAGAACCACGCCATGGCATGAAAGCCGCGCGGCACGGCAAAGGCGCCCGCCATGCCCAAGGCCAGGCCGCCCAGCATCACGGCGATCGCCCGGCGGCAGGAAAGGTGCACGGCGATCCAGCCGGCGAAAAAATTTCCGGCAATCGAGGCGCCATTGACGACGAAGAAGGAGATGGAAATCCAGCGGGTGATTTCCGCGGGCGAGGCCCCGGACTGCCCGAGTAACTGGCGCAGGTGCTGGGGATGCCAGAAGAGGAACAGCCACCAGGCCGAGAGGCCGAGGGCACAGACCACGGTGGTGCGGAGGGTGACCGCCCCGACGGATCCCCGGAAGAGCGCGCCGAAGCCGGGTTTGGGTTCGGGCGCCGCCCCGCTCCGCTGCCACTCGGCTGGCTCGGGCACATGGCGCCGGATCCAAAAAACAAAAAGAGCCGGCAGGACTCCGATCAGGAACACCCAGCGCTCCCCTGGCGGATGGGGCAGGGTGTAGATGGCCGCCACGCACACGGTGGCGATGAGCACGCCGATATTGACGCTGCTCTGGAGCACCGCCGCCAGCCACGGCCGCCAGGCCTTGGGCCAGGTTTCCACGATCAACGACGCGCCCACGGCCCATTCGCCGCCGATGCCGAGCGCGGCAATGAAACGAAAGATCATCAGTTGCCACCACGTCTGCGCCGTCGCGCACAAGCCGGTGCAAATCGCATAGGTGAGCACGGTGAGCACGAGCGCGCGGCTGCGACCGATGATGTCGCCGAGCCGACCGAAGAAGGCGCCGCCGAGCGCCCAGCCGATGAGGAACGCGGCCTGGATGAACGCGCTTTTTTCCTGCACCGCGGGATCAGTCGGGCTGGCCACGTCGAGCAACTGCACGACGAGCGGCAGTGCGATGAGCGTGTACAGGTGCATGTCGAGCCCGTCGAAGAGCCAGCCGAGCCACGCCGCGATTCCGGACTTCCACTGGGTGGGCGAGAGGTCGCGCAGCCGGGTGGCGGTGGATTCCGGGACGGTCGGAGATGAGGGGGTAGGGAGTGGGGAAAGGGGCACGGGCGGGGGAACGAACTCAATCGGCGTTACGGGCCGGGGTGGGCCGGTGACGCGCGCTTCACCAGCAGGAGATGTTCGCACGCAAGGACGACTTCGCCGCGCTGGTTGAGGGCTTCGACGAGTTCGACCACGATTCCGAGATCCGGCTTCCGGTAGTTGCGCTTTTCCTTGATCGTGGCGCGGGCCTTGAGCGTGTCGCCGATAAAGACCGGCTTGATAAAGCGCAGCCGGTCATAACCGTATGAGAGCGCGTCGGGGTTGATTTCCCCCGCGGTCAGCCCGACCGCGATGCTGAACACCAAAGTGCCATGTGCCATGCGCTGGCCGAATTCCTGCGTCTTGCACCATTCCGCGTCCATGTGGTGCGGGTAAAAGTCGCCCGTCTGGCCGGCATGCAGCACGATGTCGGCCTCGGTGATCGTCCGGCCGGAGGAAGTCCGGCCCGGGCCGACGACATAGTCTTCAAACTTAAGCGCGGGCATCGGGGCCTCCTCTCAAACCGGACTGTTTCGTGATTTCGAGGGCCGTGGTGCGCAGGACCGGCAGCGCCCGTTTCGTGAAGGCTTCGGGATTGCCCGGAGACAGGGAGGCAACCGTCAGCGCCGCGAGCCCGCCAACCTCGGGATCGCCGACCAGCACCGCGACATCCGCGACTCCCCGCACCGTATCCTCGTAGGCGGCGCAGTATCCCTCGGCCCGTAGCCGGCCCAGTTCGCCGGCCGTGGGCACCGGGCCGTCCTTGGCCTGGCTTCTGGTCCACGCGTCTCGCGCAGCGTCGTCTAGATGGGCGAGTAGCAACCGGCCCGAGGCCGTCTGTCCCGCTGGCACCCGCGACCCCACTTCGATCGAGAGCCGCACGCGGCGATTGGCCAGCGTCTGCGCGACGATCACGAGTTCCCCGGCTTCGAGCAGGCTCAAATGGCACGATTCGCCCAGACGGGCGACCAAGTCCTCCATCGGCTGCCGGGCGGCGCGCAACAGTTCGTCGACCGGCGAGTGCGTATGCGCGAGCTCAAAAAGGCGCAGTGAAAGCCGGAACGCACCCGAGGCAGGATCCCGCTGCAGGTAGCCGCGTTTCACGAGGCAGTCGGTGATGCGGAAAAGCCCGTTGGCCGTGTGGTCGCTGTGCTGCGCGAGCTCGGTCAGCGTGAGCGGGCGGCGCTGGCTGGCCAGTACCTCGAGAACATCGAGTCCGCGCTCCAGCGCAGGGACGGAATAGTCGGGTTTCTTCGACATAAATGAATGGTTGAGTCTTATTTGCTAATAAAAGTCAAACTTGCTAATAAATATTTCGTTGACACGTCATGGGGCGTTTCCGCATTCAGTAAATCGAAACCTCCGACTACCCATGATCAATCCTACCCTTGTAACCGTTCGAAGGACCGCCCTCGCGGCGGCTTTGCTTGCCCTCGTCTCTTGCCTGCCGCTTTCCGCGCAAACCGCTGCCACCGGGTCGCCCGCGGCCCCGCGCGCTGCCGATAATTCCGATCGCATCGCACTGTCTCCGTTCCTGGTTTCGGACGATCGCCAGGACGGGTATGTTGAACAGCAAACCATGGCTGGCAGCCGCTCGTCCAAAAATGTGATAGAGATTCCGAGCAGCGTGGTGATCGTGAATCGCGAGGCCATCGATGACCTCGGCGCCATCACGCCGGTGGAGGCGATCAATTTCGGTGTGAGCGGCGTCAGCCAGGGCACCACGTATTTCGATGCGGTGAATATCCGCGGTTTCGGCATCAGTTTTTTTCTCCGCAACGGGGTGACCAAGACGACGTTCAAGACCAGCCCGATGTACGATGTCGAGCGGATCGAGGTTATCAAGGGTCCGGCGGCCATGCTGCTCGGGAACAACGTCAATCTCGGCGGCTCCGTGAATCTCATCTCGCGTCGGGCGAGCGCGACTCAGTCCGGCGACCTTCAGCTCACCCTTGCGGAAAACAACTACTACCGGGCCGCCGCGACTTTGTCGGGACCGGCGGTCAAATCGGAGGATTTTAAACTTAATTATCGGATTACGGCTGGCTATCTCAAGGGTGACCGGGACAAGGAGATCCAGAATGAAGACGAGCGGTTCATCGGCGGCGCCGTCGACATGTATTTCGGCAGCAATACCAGCATCCTGGTGAACGGGTATGTGTTTCAGAACGACGGTTATCGCTACTGGGACGACTTCCTGGATCTTTCGACGGCCTTGGTCTACCCGGGCGCGGCGGGCGGCAAGGGCGCCCTGCGGTGGGGCAAGCTCAACCCGAACTCGACGCGTACCTTTTCACCGGGGCGCCGCAAGGACGTGCTCTGGGAAAACAATGACAGCTACCTCGATGTCACCCTCCTGACGAAGCTGACCAAAAACGGCAATCTGCGGCTCTTTTATTCGGTCACCGCGCTGCGGGATGAACGCGACATCATGCGGGGAATCACGCTGCAAACGAACAACTACATGCTCAACCGGCAGTTTCTGCCGTTTCACTTCGAGCAGGTGGACCACAATTTCCAGGTTGATTATCTTCATCAATGGGAGCTGAAGAACGTCAAATTCAACACGACCCTGGGCGGTGACGGCTATAACACCAACTATCGGCAGGCGCTGTCGGTCAACACCGCTCCCGCGCTCGACACCCGTATGACCACATTTCCGGATGAGAATGCGTTTTTCGCCCAGCCCCTCTCCGGAGTCGGGTCGCCTTTCACCACCGACAACGAGCAAAAGCCGACCCAGTACACGTATTACGTCCAGGAGGATATCTCGTTCTGGCAGGACCGGGTCCGTCTGGTCGGCGGCCTGCGTTGGATCACTCCTGGCGGCACGAATCGAAACCGGATCACCAACGTGGTGTCAGATCGCGTCAACGCCACCCTCCGCGTGCACAAGTACGGGGTGGTGGTGAAGGTGCTGCCCACCGTTTCGGTATATTACACCAATGCGATCAACATCCGCCAGCAGGTGGGCTTCGTGGATCTCAATAGAGGAGGCGACCAGCTCGTTCCGCAGAAAAACGCCGAAGGCACCCTCGATGAAATCGGTGCCAAGTTTAACCAGAAACTGTCCGACAGACTGAGCGTCTTCGGCACCGTGGCTTATTATAAAATGTCGCTGAGCAACATCCGGATCAACCACCAGTTCCCCGACGGTTCGTTCGGCCAGATCCAGAACGCCCGCGATTCCTCCAAGGGCTGGGAATTTGATTCCGGCCTGAGGGCCAATGTGGGCGACGGCCATGCGGACGTGATCTTCACGTACGCCAACGGGACCTCCGCCCCGGCGGCGGATTCGACCCTTCTGACCGACGGATTCGTGCCGATCAAGATCAGTGGAATCGCCAAGTATACGTGGACCAGCGGGCCGCTGAAAGGGTTCATGCTGGGCGCGGCGGTCATGGACCAGTCGGACTCCCGGGCAGGTAACTATATGATCGATCGTCCGCTGTCCGGCAACGCGTTTGCCCGCTATCAGTGGAGCCGGTGGGCCGTGCAAGTGAACGTGGAAAATCTGACCAACGCCCGCTATATCAGCGGCCTGATTACCCAGGGCCTGGTGGAAGGCTCCGAACCGCGGCAGATCCGGATGGATGTTCGTTACCGCTGGTAGGCACTGACCGGCAGGACGCGGCACGTCCCCAAGTACGACCAGCCTTGAGCATTCGATTAATCATGATTGAAGTTCAGGGCTGGCCTGGCGCCGGCCGCCCCATTTTTGGAATGCACCCCATCAACGCCGCCCCCCGGCCGTGAGATCGACCCCGTTACCGCCCGCTCCGGCGCACCCGGACTGCTCGCAGGTTATTTACCGGGGCGGCCCTCTCCCGGGGTGGCTGGCGGCAGGCGCCCTGGTTTTTTTAACCGTGATGATGGCGGGTGCTGCCAGCGGGCAGGCGGCGGGAACTGAGACGAAATTCATCGAACGTGAGATGGTTCTGGACCGCCGCTATCTCAACTTGCCGGTGAAGGCGGATGCCCCGCGGCGCACGGTGAACATCATGGTCGGCGGCGAAATCGTGCGGGCCTTCGAGATCGAACTCGCGGGGGACCAGCCCGATTTCTGGGCTTTTACCGACGTGAGCGAATGGCGCGGCCAAAAGGCGACCCTCCGGCTGGATCCGATCGGCCGGCTCGCCAAACCCGAGCTGCAGGAGGATTCCGCGAAGCGGCGGCCTTCGCCGCAGGCGCTCGATGCGCTGCGTCTGTCCGATGAAATCGAGGACGCTGCGACCTTGTATCGCGAGCCCCTGCGCCCGCAGTTTCACTACACCACGCCGCGCGGGTGGTTGAACGACCCGCACGGGCTGATTTTTCACGAGGGCGAATATCATCTGTTCTACCAGCTGCAGCCATTCAGCATGAAGTCGCTCAACAGCGACAAGCACTGGGGGCACGCGGTCAGCCGCGATCTGGTCCACTGGCAGGAACTGCCGGTCGCGCTCCGGCCCGGTCGCGACGGGGGAATGTGGTCGGGTGGTTCGCTGATCGACAAAAAGAACACGGCGGGATTTCAGCAGGGCCCCGAACCGGCCATGCTCTTGTTTTATACCGCGACGGGCCGCTCCGCGATGAATCCGAAGGCCGCCGAGCCTGGCGACTTCGTGCAGGGCATTGCGTATAGCAACGACCGCGGCCGTTCCTGGACGAAGTATTCCGGGAATCCCATTCTCCAGAACATCACTCCGCTCAACCGTGACCCGCATGTCTTCTGGCACGAGCCGTCGAAAAAATGGATCATGGTCCTTTATGTGGGCGAGCCCATCTCGAATCCGGGCAATCACTACAAGGCCCGGATCCTGAGCTCGGAGAACCTGAAGGACTGGGTTTCCGAAAGCAGCATCGACGGATTATTCGACTGCCCTGTCCTGTTCGAGCTGCCGCTGGACGGAAAGGCCACGGACACGCGCTGGATCATCCATTGCGCGAACATGAAGTACCGGGTCGGCCGCTTCGACGGGAAGACGTTCACGCCCGAAACCGACTTCATCGACTCGCACAAGGCCAACGTCAGCGAATCCGCCTACGCGGCCCAGATCTTCCGGAATCTCGACGAGCCGCGCACGGTCCAGCTAGCCTGGCTTTACGATGAAACCCCCGGGACGCGCCAGATGATGACGTTTCCCTGCGAGCTGACCCTCGTGACCACGGCGGCCGGACCACGGCTGCGCTGGCAGCCGGTACGGGAGATCGAGCGATTGTATGGCCCGGCTCGTTCCTGGCGCGATTTGCCTATAACCCCGGACGGGCAGCTAGTGGCGCGCGCCCACGGCCGGCATCTTGAAATCAAGGCGCGGATCCAGGTTGGAAAAGCCACGGAGGTGCAGATCGCCGTTCGCGGCATTCCAATCGTCCTCCATCCCAAATCCAAACAACTGACGGCGTTCGGTTACGCCGTTCCGCTCACACTGAAGGATAACCTGCTGCGGATCCGGATCCTCGTCGATGAGACCTCGCTGGAGATCTTTGCCGATGACGGGTTTGTCTACCTGCCGCTGAGCGTTCCCCTGGTGCCGGAGGATGACACCGTCAGCCTGAGCGCGCGGGGGGGCCAGGCCATGGCGGAGACTTTGGATATCGTGGAATTGAAATCGATCTGGCCGGAACCTGTAAACGCGCCGGCCACGGCGCAGCGCTGACATGCCCACACTCTTCCTCTATGGTTTTATCCTATGGACGGTGCTCCATTTCGGCACCGTGCTGGTGGCGGCGGCATCCCCCGCGCCGGCCGGAGAGGCCGCGCGCAACGCGCCTGCGACAGTGAAGGTGGTGGCCAACAACCATCCGGAGGTGCTCCTCGCCGATCCCCGCGTCCACCTGGACTTCGGCCCGGAGCGCCTGATTCTTGAGGACAACCTGCATCCGAGCATGCTGGTGACACGCAGCGGCACGATTGTCGTCCAATCCAAGGAGATGGTGGTTTCCCGCAACGACGGGGCGAGTTGGACCCGCTTGCCGCCGACCGGGCTCAGTCTCGAAGGCGGCGTCCTCCAGCTCCGCGACGGCTCGATTCTCGCCCTTGATACCTTTGTCCGGCCCGGAGCGCAGAGAGACACCGGGCAGGGGCAGCTTTATTTTTCGACCGACGACTGGCAGACCCTGCAAGGACCGGTGAACATCACCTTCGACCTGCCCGGGGTGAATTTCCACGGATCCACGGATGATGGTGGCCGGCCGCACGCCGCCGTGCGCCTGCACCGCCGGATCGTCGAACTGCCCAACGGGGACCTGTTGACCACGATCTACGGCTGGTTCACGGGCGATGACGAGCCGGTGGGTTACATGTCCACCATGCATAAAACGCGCGTGGTCCTGGTGCGCTCGACCAATCGGGGCCGGCACTGGACGATGGTCTCGACCGTGGCGGCGGACCGCACCGCGGGCACCGAAGGTTTCAACGAAGCGGTCCTGATCCGGCTGAACCAAGGCCCGCGGGCCGGCCGGCTGATCTGCCAGATGCGGACCGGCCGGGAGTTGCGCGAGGCGACATCCGATGACGAAGGTCGCACGTGGAGCCTGCCGTCTCCGCGGGTTTATGCGGAGCTCGATGTCTACCGCACCGAAAAATGGGTGGAAATGTTCCGCGGCGTGAAGGACAAGCACGGCCGGCTGATCGAGAACAATCCCGACGAACTCATCGGCGCGGTGGTGGATCCGGATTTGCAGGAACTGCGCAGCGGGGTGCTGGTCGCGTCGTTTGGAATCCGCGTGCCGCCGCGGGCCTGCTGGCCGCGCGCCGGGCATCCATGGAACGGCAATTATTTCGCCTTGAGCCTCGATCAAGGAACGACCTGGAGTCACGTCGTGCGGCTCACCTCTGGCGTGCTGACCGCGCATTACACCGCGATCGAAGAAATGCCGGATGCGAATCGGATCCTGTATGCCTACGACCTTGGCGACTGGAGCAGCGGGCGCGGCCGCTCGGTATTCGGACGGTTCGTGCAAATCAAGATTGACGGCAAAGCAACCCAATGAGCGCGCCCTCCGCCCCAGGGCACCGCGCTGACCGTATTCGAAACCCAACCCCTCCTGCTTATAAAAATCCCCCGTTGGCCCCTCCCATTCCTGGCGTTGATCTCCGGATGCGCATCGCTGCTGGCCGCGCCCTCCCGGCCGCCGGGCGAGATCGATCCCTATAATCCGCCGACGCTGGATGTCGTCGCGAACAATCATCCCGAGGTGATTCTCGCCGATCCGCGGGTGAAGGTGAGCTTTGGTCCGGAGCAGTTGGTGATCAAAGGCGGTTTGCAGCCCTCCATGGTGATCACCAAGACCGGTGCGCTGGTGGTGCAATCGCAGTTGCCGGAACATTCCATCCCGGTCCGCCGCCAATCCTCGCACTGGGCGTTTGGCACGGTGATCTCGCGGGACAGCGGCGCAACGTGGACCCGGATTCCGCTGAAGGCCGGTGAAAATGGCCTCAATATGGAAGGCGGGGCCATTCAATTGCGCGACGGCTCGCTGCTGGCGCTCGACACCTATGTGGTCCCGGGCGAGCGGCCGGGCGAAGGGGTGGGGGAACGTTATGTTTCGACGGATGACTGGCAGACATTGCAGGGGCCGGAGAAGATCACGCTGAATCTTCCCGGGGTTAATTTCCTGTCGTCGAAGGACGACATGGGGCGGCCGCATAACGCGGTGCGGTTTCACCGCCGGATCCTGGAACTGCCCAACGGCGACTTGCTGACCACGCTTTATGGCTGGTTCGAGGGTGACAATGAGCCGGCGGGGTACATGCCGACGATGAAAAAGACGCGCGTTGTGCTCATGCGCTCGACCAATCGCGGCCGGCATTGGGTTCTCGTTTCCACCGTGGCGGTCGATCCCAAGGTGGGGACGGAAGGCTTCAACGAAGCGGTGCTGGGACGCGTCAGCTCCGGTCCGCAGGCCGGCCGGCTGATCTGCAAGATGCGCACCGGGCGCGAGCAGCGCGAGGCGACTTCGGATGACGAGGGCCGCACCTGGACGCCCGCCTATCCGCGGGTCTATGCCGACATCGATGTCTACCGGACGGAAAAATGGGCGGAGATGTTCCGCGGGGCAAAGGACAAGAAAGGCCAGCCGATCGACAATAATCCGATCGAGCTCATCGGTGCGGTGGTAGACCCGGATCTGCTCGAGCTGCGCAGCGGCGTGATGGTCGCCACGTTCGGGGTACGGGTGCCGCCGCGCGCCAATTGGCCTCGGGCCGAGCATCCTTGGAACGGAAGCTACGTCGCGGTCAGCCTCGACCACGGCGCGACCTGGAGCCATGTCGTGCGGATGACCTCCGGGGTCCTGACGACGCATTACACCGCGATCGAAGAAATGCCGCAGGACAACCGGATCTACTTTGTCTATGATCTCGGCGACTGGCGCAGTGGCCAGGGCCGTTCCACCTACGGGCGCACGTTACAGATCAAGGTCGGGGCTCGGTGAGTCCATCGCGAATCTCCATCATGAACACCCGCCGTGATTTCATCCGCGCCGGCGCCCTCGGAGCCACGGCTTCCAGTCTCCTGCCGGCCCTGCTTCACGGCGCCCCCACCGCGGCCTCGTCGTCGGCCGGTCCCGGCCCGGCGCCGAAACGGTCGCTGCAGGCTCACCGCAACCTCTTCAACGGAGACTCCTGCGTCTTCTTTTATAATCCCGAGATCTACCAGCCGGAGGATTTTACCCTCGTGCCCGAACCGGTGGATCCCGCCGCCGCACCCAACGTCCGTGCTCCCGCGCGTCCCGCAGTGCTCAAAGGAGGCCCATTCAAGGCGAAGACCATCCACCGTTACGTCGACACGCTCGCCGACAACGGCATCGACACCTTCCTCGTCAACGCCAATGCCAGTCGGGCCTGGTACCCGAGCAAAGTCATCCCGACGATCCTCGACGGGTATCAACGGGGTGACCGCGAGTTTTTCCGCGGTCACGCGATCTGCCAGGGTCTCACCGACAAGGCGGGAGAGGAGAAATTCATCGACCGGATCATGTCGTTCATGAACCTCTATCAGGACCTGCTCGACGCAAAGGTCGACTGGCTCGCCGAAGCGGCCAAGGCCTGCCGCGCCCGCCAGATTTCGCCCTGGGTCAGTATCCGGATGAATGATTTTCACGGGCACAAGAATATCGAAGGCAGCTTCTTCAATGTGCCGCTGCTGAAGGATCCGGCGATGCGCCTGCAGCGCAGCGCGTATTCGCCGACGATGCACGATCCGGCGTACCGGAACGGGCTGAACTATGAGAAGGCCGAGGTGCGCGCGCTCATGTTTGCCCAGATCAAGGAGGTCGTGGAGGACTACGACTACGAGGGCCTCGAACTCGACTGGCTCCGCAATCCGCTCTGCTGCGAGCCCAACGCGACTCCGGCCACGATTGCGATGATGAGCGATTGGATCCGCGAAGTGCGCGAACTCACCCAGCGCCGCTCCCGCCGTACCGGCCGGCCTTATCCCCTGGGCCTCCGGATTCCGGGCAAGCTCGAGACCATGAAGAGCATCGGCCTCGACGTCGCCACGCTCTGCCGCGAAGGGACGCTCGATTTTGTCAGCCCCTCGAATTTCTGGTGCACGTCGTGGGAGATGCCGCATGACGACCTGCGCCGGGCGCTCGGTGACAGCGTGACCATTTACGGCGTGGTGGAGGACGGGGCGAACTTCCTGCCCGCGCGGTCGCCGGAGCACGGCCTGACCCAGAACATCCGTTACATCTCGGCCAGCCGGGAAATGCTGCATGCCAATGCGGCCGGCAAGCACGCGCTCGGCATCGATGGCATTGAATGGTACAATTTCTATTGCACCGACCCCAACCGGCTCCCCGGCTTCACCTCGGATTACACGCCGCTGCGTGACATCCACCGGCCCGAATTCCTGCGCGGCCGGCCGAAGCACTACACGTTTTCCACCGGGGGGCGATTACGTGATTCATCCGCCGTTCGAAATCACTCCCCAGCTGCCCGTGACGCTCGACCCGGCGCGCAGTCACCCCTTTCGCCTGCCCATGGCTGCGGAACCCGCTGACACGGGCCTGGAACTTGTCATCCAGATCGTACTCAAGGCGGGTGTGACGTTTACGGCGCTGCCGGTTTCCTTCAATGGCTGCTGGCCGCGTCTCGAACACGCCGCCACCGACCGCCTGCTGTTCCCCTGCGGTTCGCTGACCCACCACACGCCGGAGCATCGTGGCTACGACTTCCGTTTTCCTATCGCGCTGGTGCGTGAGGGGTGGAACGAGGTCGTGGTCGAAAACGGTGGAGCCCATCCGGTCACCATCGCCAGCATCGATCTGGCCATCCGGCCCGCAGTCTAGCGTTTCCCGTTACCAGTCCCGCGCCCGACTTTTGGTTAAAGATCCGAATTCCATGAAGACATCCTTTCTCCTTCGCTGCCTGATTGTCTCCGTCCTGCACTGGCAGGCGCTGGCCTCGACCGTCCCACCGGCATCAGGCCAGCCCGCGCCGCCCCGGCTCGAAGACCTGAGGCAAAAACTCACCACGGCCGAGGACATCGGCGTTCGGTACGTAAACGATGCTCTGACCGACCGTTCGCTGTATGCTGTGCCCCTCCTTGTCCACACCGCGCTTGCCGATCCGGCGAACTGCGGCCGGCGGGCGGGAGGCTGGACGGTGAAAGGGGGGATCGCGGACGCGTACACGTATGCGGTGCTGCGCGATCTTCCCATGCTGGGCAACCGCTCGCAGCTGGCGCAGCTTTCGTTCCGCAGCACGCAAACGGGCGTGGCGCGCGGCGCGCATGGCCTGGTGGAGATGCGCCTTTGTCGCGGCACGACCTCGGATGACCTGCCCCTGCGTATCCGGGTCGAAGATGGCCGGTTCTACATCCTTTTGCTCAATGGTGACATGCTCCTGGCCGGCGATCGCGAGAGGCCCGCGTTCACGATGTCGGCCGACGTGGTTTACACCCTGACCGTTCTGCTTTTTGAGAAAGGGGTGTATGCGCGTTTGACCGGCGCAAATGTGCCCGGCGGCGCCCTGGAACTCAGCGTTTCCGACCGCTATCGGTTTATTCCTGGCCGCCCGGGTTTTGGGCTCCGGCCCAACGCGCAGGCCACCGGCGGCGAACTCGCGGTCTTCGACTGGAGTGTGACCGCAGTCGCTCCGGCGAAGAACCGCCGGCTGGCCGCGATCGGCGATTCGATCACCGCAGGTTCGGACCGGGAGCCCGAGGCGGATAGCTACGTGGCCGTCGCCACGCGCGCCCTCGGCCAGGCCCTTGTTTTCAACACCGGCAGTGGCGGCTCAACCACGGCGCTCGATCTCGGGCGTTTCCCTTACGAAATTGCCCCGTTCCGACCCGAGATTGTCTGGATCGAAGGCGGCACGAATGACATTGGGGCGGGTATTTCCGCGGACGTGGTTTTCCAGAACATGCAGCGCCAGGCCGAGCTCGTCACCTGGGGCGGGACGGCAGTATTTTCCACCGTGCCGCCACGCGGGCTTCCGACCGCCGCGCATTATGACGAACTGGCACGACTCAACCGCCTCATCCGGGAAAGCGGACGGCCCGTGGTGGACCGTCATGCGCTGGTCAGCGACCCAGAGGATCCGCGGCAAATTCGCGCAGAATATCGCCACGCTGACGGCATTCATATCACGCGCCCCGGCCACCTCCGGATCGGTGAGGAGGCTGCTCGTCTCTTTCGCACGCTGCCTGCGGTCCCGCCAACGGTCGCCAATCTTCCCGAAGCACTCGTCGCGGATCCCCGCGTGCGCCTGACCTTCGGCGACGAACGACGGGTGATCGAAGGTGGCCTGCAACCGTCCATGCTGATCACCCGGAGCGGAACGATGATCGTGCAGTCGCATTTGCCCAACAAATCGTTTCCCAGCAAGCGCATCGCTTTTCACAGTGCGATGGCGACCGTGGTTTCGCGGGATGGCGGAGCGACCTGGACCGGCATTCCGCTGAAAGCCGGCGAGAACGGCCTCAACATGGAAGGGGGCGCGGTCCATCTACGTGACGGCAGCATTCTGGCACTCGACACGTATGTCACACCTGGGACCCAGCTAGGGGCGGGCGCCGGACACCTGTATGTTTCGAAGGACGAATGGCGCACCCTCCAAGGACCGATCGAGATCACTTTCGACCTGCCCGGGATCAACTTCGACGCGTCCACCGGCGACGATGGCTCCCGGCACATCGCGGCGCGATTGCACCGCCGGATCCTGGAGCTCCCGAACGGTGATTTGCTGACGACGCTCTACGGTTGGTTCAAGGGCGATGAGGAGCCCGTCGGCTACATGCCCACGATGAAAAAATCGCGGGTCGTCCTGCTGCGCTCGACCAATCGGGGCCGGCACTGGACCATGGTCTCGACCGTGGCCGTCGACCGCGCGGTGGGGACCGAAGGCTTCAACGAAGCCACGCTGGCGCGCCTCCCCGCCGGACCTCATGCCGGCCGGTTGATCTGCCAGATGCGGACGGGCCAGGAACAGCGGGAGACGATCTCGGACGATGAGGGCCGGACCTGGCGGCCGGCGTACCCGCGGGTGTATGCGGACCTGGATGTTTATCGCACGGAAAAGTGGGTGGAGATGTTTCGGGGGGTGAAGGACAAGCACGGTCGGCCCATTGTGGACAATCCGGTCGAGCTCATCGGTGCCGTAGTAGACCCGGATCTGCTCGTGCTGCGCAGTGGCGTACTTGTCGCCTCGTTCGGGGTCCGGGTGCCACCGCGAGCCTGCTGGCCGCGCGCCGAGCATCCGTGGAACGGCGTTTACCTCGCGGTGAGCCTCGACCAGGGCAAGACGTGGACTCATGTCGTGCGGATGACGTCCGGGGTGCTGACGACGCATTACACCGCGATCGAGGAGACGCCGCAGGACAACCAGATTTTCTTTGCCCATGATCTCGGCGACTGGAGCAGTGGCCGCGGCCGTTCGACGCATGGGCGGACAGTGCAAATTGCGATCGAGGCCAAGTAACCGCTTTGAGTCGTACAGGCGCTCGTTTTAATCAGCTTCTTTATGTCCCCGTTTTTGTCCCGGTTATCCCTTCTGATCGTGCTGGGCCTCCTGACGACGTCGCTGTCGGCGCAGGAATTGAATGCATTCTGGCAGGCGACGCGCGAGCGGCTGGCGCTCGAGCCCATGGAAGCGCAGGTCGAGGCCGTGGCTGAAGCGCTGCCCTACAAGAAATTCAAAGTCACGCTGCGGGGCCTTGATGGCGTGCGCTTCCGTGCCTTGCTGGCACTCCCCATCAAGGGCGAAGTCGCCCAGGCGACACCGTGGCCGGTCATCGTCACCGTCCCGGGTTACGGGGGCTTGCAACAGGGCATCGTGCTCGGCGAGTGCCAGCGCGGTTATGCGATTCTCCAGGTGTTTCCGCGTTCCCAGGGCGAGTCGACCGAACTTTGGAAAATCGACGGTCCCGACAAGCTGACGTGGCGCCTCGATAAACCGGAGGGCGCCTATTATCAGGGGGCATATGCCGACGTGATCCGCGCGATCGACTTTGTCGTGACGCGGGCCGATCTGGACGCCCAGCGCATCGCGATCATGGGCACGAGCCAGGGAGGGGGGATTGCCCTCGCGGTCGGTGCGCTCGATTCACGCATCAAGGCCGTGGTCGCGCACGTGCCATTTCTCTGCGATTTCCGACTCGCCGCGAAAACGCCGGATTCGCTGGTGAAAAAGCTGCTCGATGCCGCCGGGCGCAACGACGAGGCGGCGCTGGCCACACTGGATTATTTCGATCCCGCGCGGCTCGCCCCGCGATTGCGTGTACCGGTGCTGATGAGCGCGGGCGGACAGGACAAGATCTGTCCACAGGCGGCCATCCAGTCGGTCTACGATCGGTTGCCAGGCAACAAGGGCCTGATGATTTACCCCGATCTGCCGCACACGTCCTGCCTGGATTTCTACAATCTCGGCTGGCCCTGGCTCGACCTGCATTTCCGCAATTAATTCGCATGAAAATCACCGATGTCCGCACGACCCTGCTCACGGGTCCCTCCACCAACGATCCGTTCCTGCGCGAAGCCCGCAAGCTGCGCAGCGCGGCCTTTATCGAGATCTTTACCGATCAGGGCACGATCGGGATCGGCGAGACGTATGGCGGTTATTTCTGTCCGGAGGCGGTTCCGGCGATCGTCGATTTTTTCAAACCGATCCTTGTCGGCCAGACCGTGGATGACATTCCGGAGCTCTGGCGTCGGATGTATCACTGCGGCAATTTCTGGGGGCGCGTTGGCTTGGGTGCGATAGTGCTGAATGGCATCGAGGCGGCGCTCTGGGATTTGAAAGGCAAGCTGCTGGACAAACCCGTCCATGAACTGCTCGGCGGCGCGAAACACAAGCGCCTGCCCTGTTATGCGACCGGCGGGCCGGCCAATTATCCGAAGGACAAGCTCGCGCAGAAGATGGATTTTTATTTCTCCCTCGGTTTCCGCGGACTGAAAGTGGCGACCGGCAGCTGCCTGGACGGCGGAATCTGGTACACCCCCAAAGAGCCAAAGGAAGCGGCGGACTTCGAAGGCGATAAGATCGCCTTCATGCGCAAACACGGGGGGCCGGACGCCTGGCTCATGCTGGATGGCCACATGGGCAACAGTCCCACGATCACCTGGACCGTCGAAACCGCCCTCGCAGTCGCGAAGGTGGCGGAGCCCTACAATTTGTTCTTCTTCGAGGAGCCACTGCACTATACCGATCCCTGGGGCTATGCCGAACTCTGCCGCGGGACCACCACGCCGATCGCCGGAGGCGAATGCCTGACTGCGACGTATGAATGGAAAGTGTTCGCTGAGCAGGATGCCTTCGACATCGGCCAGCCGGATGCCTCCTTCACGGGTGGACTCGGCGAATTCATGGCCGTCGCCAAGATGATGGAAGCCCGCGGCCGAAAAGTGGCGACCCACGCCTGGGGCGCCGGTGGTTCGTTCATGCAAAATCTCCACGCCGGTTTTGCGGCGCCGAACACCTGCATCCTTGAGATCGCGCCGGCTTATGCCGGGCTGCACTCCGAGGTGATCGACGGTGGCTTTATCATGAAGGATGGCTATGCGGTTCCGCCGGACCGTCCGGGTCTCGGTATCGTGCTCACCGATGAAATCAAGCGCCGCTATCCCTTCATCCCTGGCAGTGGCGAGTTCAACAGCGTCCCGGGCAAAATCCTTAAGGACTAGTAAACACGGTCAGGCCTCTTCCCCCATCGCACTGAATCGAGATCGTCGGCGTTTTTATTTATGACCATCAAAGCTCCTGTCCCCGCGTTGGTTTTGTTTTTGTTCCTTGCCGGCCTGGCTCTGGCCACGCCAGCGCCGGTGGCGCCGAATGCCCCGGAAATCCTGCGTGCGGACCCGCGGGTCCGCCTGACCTTCGGTGCTGACGGAAAAGCGATCGAGGGCGGATTGCAGCCCAGCATGGTGATCACGCGCACCGGTGCGATCATCGTGCAGTCGCAGGTTCCGGATAAACCGTTTCCCAGCAAACGCATCGCCTACCACAGCGCGATGGAAACGGTGATCTCGCGCGACCAGGGCGTAAATTGGACGCGTATTCCGCTCACGCCGGGCGAAAACGGTTTGGACATGGAAGGCGGCGCCGTGCAGCTGCGCGATGGGTCCATCCTCGCGCTCGATACGTTTGTCACTCCGGGTCCGCAACCCGGCACGGGTGCGGGGCAGCTCTATTTTTCGACGGACGACTGGCGGACGCTGCAGGGTCCCGTGGACATCACCTTCGATCTGCCGGAGGTGAATTTTCATGGTTCCACCGATGATGGCGGCACCCCGCATGCGGCGGTCCGCCTGCATCGCCGCATTCTTGAGCTGCCGAATGGCGATTTGCTGACGACGCTCTACGGTTGGTTCAAGGGCGATGACGAATCGACGGGCTACATGCCCACCATGCACAAGACGCGCTCGGTGTTGGTGCGTTCGACCAATCAGGGCAGGCACTGGACCATGGTATCGACGATCGCGGTTGATCGCACCGTGGGCACCGAAGGTTTCGGTGAACCGGTGCTGGTCCGGATAAACTCCGGAGCCCATGCAGGACGTTTGATCTGCCAGATGCGCACGGGACGCGAATTGCGCGAGGCGGTTTCGGATGACGAGGGCCGCACGTGGAGCAAGGCACAGCCGCGCGTCTACGCGGATCTCGATGTCTATCGCACCGAAAAGTGGGTGGAGATGTTCCGCGGGGTGAAGGACAAGCACGGCCGTCCGATCGTGGATAATCCGGTCGAGCTCATCGGCGCAGTCGTAGATCCTGATCTGTTGGTGCTGCGCAGTGGCGTGCTCGTCGCATCGTTCGGGGTTCGCGTGCCGCCGCGGGCCTGCTGGCCGCGGGCCGAGCATCCCTGGAACGGCAATTACCTCGCCGTCAGTCTCGACCAAGGAAAAACCTGGAGCCATGTCGTGCGGATCACGTCCGGTATCCTGACGACGCACTACACCGCGATTGAAGAGACTCCACAGGACAATCAGATTTTT
>CAMAPG010000006.1 GCA_945859965.1 Opitutus sp. GAS368
GCCCGTCGCGAACGCCAGCAGGCCGTGGCCAACGTGACTTTGCCCATTCTCGGCCGCCCAGCCTGGCCGCACGCCCCTGCATGAAAACCCCGCGTTCCCTTTCGCAGGCTTATGATTTTATCAGGAATAAAATCATCGCGGGCGATTTCCCGCCCAACTACCGGCTGATGACCCGCAATTTGTCGGCCGAGTCAGGAGTGAGCCGCACGCCGGTCCGCGACGCCTTGCGCTTGCTGGAAAAAGAGGGGCTGGTGGACATCCAGCCCCGGATCGGCGCCAGCGTGAAGGCCTTCGATTTCCTCAGCTTTCAGGAAGTATGCGAATTCCGCTTGGGCATGGAATCATTCTCCGCCTCCCTTGCCGCGGAGAAACGCACCCCGGTGGAACTGGCCGAGATCGAAAGCGTGGGCCTGGCCATGGGCGAGATGGTCAGGCAACGGCGCGTGTCCGACGATCCCCAGCTGCGGCTGGAGCTGCGCAAGCATGACATCCGTTTCCATTTCGCGATCGCCACCGCCGCCCACAATCGCGAGCTGTTGCGGGAAATCATGCGACTCCAGGTCGTGCTGCACATGGTTTCCGGCCCCATGCCCGCCAGCGCGCCGTTGGACCCCCAGGCGATTGCCGAACGCGATGCCGCGCAGGCCGCGCACTGGCGCATCTATGAGGCGATCCGCGACCGCGATGCCACCGCCGCCCGTATGGCCATGCAGCACCATATGCAGATCGTCAATGACCGGGCCCTCATGGCCGCCGCCCGCAAGGAACGGCAGCATGCTGTGGATAAAGCCACCTTGTTCGGCGCCACCGGGCTCGCCTGAGCGGGCGAAGCCCAGTCCAAATTGATGGCCGGATTATCCGGTCTCCGTCCCTGCATTCCGTTTTTCGTTTTTCGCCCAGAGGTAGAGCGCAGCCGGGACGCTGAACGCCATGCTTCCGATCAGGGACATGACCACAAAGGCCAGCCCGCCCGGTTGTTTTAAACCGGCCTTTTTGATCAGCCAGGCGAAGAGGATCATCAGGAAAAAAGCTTCGGCGACAAAAACCAAGGCGAGCGGATTAGTCAGCACGCCTCGAACCGCCGCAGGATCAGTCGCAAAACAATAGAGGAAAATTCCATTCGGAACGAGGAGCCCGAAAAGCGCCAGTGCCAGCAGGGCGTTGGCTGCTTTGGAAGAGAGAGGTGGCATGGGAAGAGTTAAGACTTCAGGCGCGTAGGGACGGCGACAATAAAGGGTTAGATTCAAAGCTGGGAAATTGGCAGCGGGCAAAATTGAAGATGTGTCGCCCGTTGACTTCCTGGTAATCAACCAACGAAGGCTCGAAATTTTTGTCGCCGGACCACAGGCAAGGTGTTCTGCTGCAAGGTCTCGTCCGTGAACACCCTACCCCCTGCCCTCGCCGTGATTGCCGGCACGCTCTGCCAGTTGACCCGCCAAGGCACGCGTTCGCGCTGGCATGAGCCGCTCGCGACCGCAGTGATTGAGTTTCGGCACGGGCCGCTGTGCACCTACGTGCGTGAGCATCCCCATGGATTGTTGCCGGGAATTCCCAATCTGTACTGCCTCGACGGCGACCTTCGACTGCAATGGATGGCTGAATGGCCCGATCCGACCGATCCATGTACCCAGATTATCGACCAAATCGGCCAGGTGCTCCGGGTGGAATCCGCCTCCGGGATGATCGTGCAACTCTCCGCCCATACCGGTCGCTTGCTCGGAATCGAGCATTCCCTCTCGGCGTCGGGTTGATGGGCCACGAGCCTGTCCGCTGGGACGGACAACTGCGCCCGCCACGCGGTGAATAAAACGATTGCCTCGGGTCAACCGCTTCAGACTTTGGGGCCATGAGCGAAAAAATCGTCGGTATCGTCGGTGGAGGCCTGATGGGCGTCGGCATCGCGATCAAATTCGCCCTGACCGGCTACAAGACCGTCCTGTACGAGGCCTTCCCGGCCCGCCGCACTGAAATCCCTGCGGCCATGCAGGAAATCCTCGGTGAATTGATCGAGGAAAACGTCCTTTCACCGGAAAAAAGCACTGCTGCCGTGGCCCGGATTCTTCTGACCGCTGATTTTGCCGCGCTGAAGGACGCTGCCATCATCATCGAAGCCATTCCGGAAGTGCTGCCGCTTAAACAGGAGCTCTACCAAAAACTCGAGGCGCTGGTGTCTCCGTCGGCCTTGATCGCCAGCAATACCAGCGGGTTCATGCCGGATGTGCTCAGCGCAAAAATGGCCCATCGCGGCCGTTTTCTGATCACGCACTTTTGGAATCCACCGCATGCCGTGCGCCTCGTTGAGGTGGTGCCGGGGTCGGCCACGACCCAAGCCTATGTCGATCTCACCATGAAGGTGATGCGGGAAATCGGTTCCGAACCGGTCCTGTTGCGGACGCCCCTGCCCGGCTTCATCGGCAATCGTCTCCAGTACGCCGTGCTCCGCGAGGCGCTGCACATCGTGCATTCCGGCGCCGCGGATGCCGCCACCGTGGACACCGTGATGAAGGCTTCGTTGGGACCCCGTTATTCCGTCATGGGCCCACTGGAGGCGGCCGACTTTGGCGGACTCGAAACATTCCTTAAGATCTCCACCCATCTCATGCCCGAGCTCGCCAAGGACGAAGGCATGCTCGAGCTCCTGCGCCAGCATGTGGACAAGGGCGAAAAAGGCGCCGCGACGGGACGCGGGTTCTACGAGTGGCCGGAAGCGAAAAAGCGCGCGATCCGCAAAAAGCGGTTGCAGCAATACCTCCGGAACCGGACGCCCTGACCGCGTCGCCGCCGCGGCTAACCGCGGTTGCGGGGATGGAATTTCGCGTGGTGGTCGATCAGGCGTTTCGATTCCACCGCCGTGTAGATCTGGGTCGTCGCGATGCTCGCGTGGCCGAGCATCTCCTGGATCGCCCGCAAATCCGCTCCGCCGCTCAGCAGGTGCGTGGCGAAGGAATGGCGCAGCAAGTGCGGTTTGACGTTTTTCGTCAGGCCCGCGAGACGCGCGTATTTCTTGACGATCATCCAGAGCATGACCCGCGAAAGCGCCGCGCCCCGATTGCTCAGGAACAGCTGGCTGCCGGTGCGGGGTTTCACAAAATGCGGCCGGCCCGACGCCAGCCAGACGGTGAGGGCCTCCTGCGCCCGGCCGCCCACCGGCACCACCCGCTCTTTGGAGCCTTTGCCGAACACACGCAGAAATCCACCCTCGAGATCGAGTTGTTGCAGCGTCAAGCCGGCGAGCTCGGACACGCGCAGGCCGCTCGAATAAAAAAGTTCGAGCAAGGCTCGATCCCGGAGCCCAAACGCATCCGCGCCATTGGGCGCCGCGAGCAGCCGTGCGACATCCTCCGGCGACAGCGTGCCGGGAATGCGCCGCGCCAGCTTCGGGCCGGTCAACAATTCCGTGAACTCGTCGTCGCGCACTTTTTCCCGGACGAGATGGCGGGCAAAGACGCGCAACGCCGTCAGCTTCCGCGCCAGGCTGGCGACCGTATAGTCATCGCCGCTCAGCGAGTGAATCCACGCCGCCGCCTGCGCACTGTCCACCGCCCGCCAGCCGGTCACACCGCGTTTTTTCAGGAAAGCCGCACATTGGTCGAGATCGCGCTGGTAATTCTCCCGCGTGTGCGGGGACAGGCCGCGCTCCAGATCGATGAAGCTGATGAACGCATCGATCTCCTCCGTAAAAGCCGGCGGAGCCTTGCTGAGCGCAAGCGAACGGGAGGATGCGGAACGGGCCATGCGTTAACCCAATGAAGCTTCAACCCCGGTCGGTTTCGATCCCGGAATTTTGGCCACAAAAAGGCGCAAAAATTACCACCGCTCCGACTCGGATCTTCCGCGCGCTGATAAGCGCAATGGAGATGTCGCCGCAGCCCCGGAAATTTTTGCGCCTCTTTGTGGCCAAAATCCCGAGGTTTGAATCCGGAAGCACCGCTCAATACTGACGTCGGCGCGGAGGCGGGATGAAAGGATTCTGCTCCTTCATGCGGAAAGTGATGCGTGCCTTCTCTAGGTCGTAGGGGCTCATTTCCATCTTCACCATGTCGCCGGCAGCGATCTTGATGAAGTTCTTCCGCAGCTTTCCGGAAATATGCGCGAGCACCACATGCTTGTTCGCCAGTTGCACCTTGAACATCGTGCCGGGGAGCACGGCGACCACTTTGCCCTCCACTTCAATCGCGTTACCTTCAGCCATGTTGGTTTACGCGGGGTTGGTTCGCAATGCGAAGGGTCATAGGTTCGGTCGTCAAAAGCACCATGTAAGGCAGAAATCGCCCTCCCTAGTCAAGGTTTCCCTCGGATCCGGTCCAAAACGCCGGCCCGTCCACTTGATGGGGAAGACAGAAAATCACGAACCCAGGCTCATTTCCTGATTTCCTGAGTTCCCCATTGGCTCCCTTCCTGCCTCTCTCCATGGTTCCTCCGTTCCGCATTCCCACCACCCGCATGGTCCAGCCCACGCCCCTTCCCACGCCCTGCCCATTCGAAAAACGCTTTCCGTCGCAACTGGTGCGCGACGATGCGTTTTTCATGAGCCTGGCCTACAATCAGGCGATCGATGCGTGGCGCCAGGATGAGGTGCCGATCGGCGCCGTGATCGAGATCGGAGGCGAAATCGCCGGCGCGGCCCACAACGGCGTCGAAGGCACCAAGGATCCCACTGCCCACGCCGAGATCCTCGCGATCACCCAGGCCGCGGCCAAACTGGGCGACTGGCGGCTCGAGGGCGCGACGGTCTATGTCACCAAGGAACCGTGTCCAATGTGTTCGGGCGCTTTGCTGATGTCGCGGGTCAAACGGGTGTGCTACGCCGTGCCGGATCCGAAAATGGGATGTCTCGGCGGCGCGACGAACCTCAACGACCTGCCGCGCGTCAACCACCACCTCGAACTGACCGGCGGGGGCGTGCTGGAGTCCGAATGCCGTGAATTGCTGCAGGCCTTTTTCAAACTGAAGCGGCAGGAACCTGAAGGGTAAGCACATCGCTCTCCTACGGATTCGTCAGAGATCGACCTTCGTCCCTCTGTGTCTTTGTGGTGCAACCGGATCGGTTGTCGAAAGCCGCCGAATTTTTAACCACAAAGACACAGAGGGACGAAGGTCGATCTCCAGAACAGTCCGTGGTTTAGCCGATGGGGCTGCGCCGCTTTCCTCCATCAATGTGTCGACTCAGCGCGGCTGATCGCCTAGCAAACATTGCACCCCGATGCAGATCCGGCTCCGTTTTTTCCTCAGTGGAGTCTGCGCCTTGGCAGCGATCGCACCCGCCGCGTTGCGCGCCGCCAATGCCGAACACCTGACCGCGCTTTTCCAGCTGGAGCGCATTGCGCTGCCCAGCCTCGCGCCAGATGGACGCCATCTCGCCTACGTGATCCGCGACAAATACAGTGACCGGATCGCCATCGTCGCGGTCGACCAGCCCGCGCAGAAATTCGTAGTCGCATTGGACGAGCGGGGCAGGCTGGCCAGAATCACCGCGGTCATTTGGACCAGCGCAGACCTGTTGGCGGTGACAACCGCAACGCCGGTCATTTATGCGATCGATCTCGCGACCAAGGCCAGCCGCCGTCTGTTCGACGCCGACACGTTCGCCACCCAACCCTTGCCCCAAATGCCCCGGAGGCGCCGGCCACCCCAGCTGATCGCCGTGCTGCCGGATGAACCGGACACGGTTCTGGTCGAAGGCGACAGTGGAATGAATGGACGCCGGGCCCGGATCGCAGAGGGAGCGGCCTCCATGCAAAGAATGAAGGCGGAGCGCGAGGCAATGAGACCCGCACTCTTCAACAAAAATACTAACGGCGATGAGCGTGAGAATGAGCAAGGAGGTGGGGCGCTGGAGTCCAGGGAGGAAAGGTCGGACAACGATGCCCAAAACGGTGCCCCGTCCGCGGCCCACGAGGCGCCGATCGCCATCGCCAAACTCAATCTGCGCACCGGTCAGTGGAAGCGCATCGAACGTCCGTTGATCGAAACCGCCGGCGGCACGCTGTTGTATGACCCGCAAGGCCGGCCCCGCATCCTGCAGGTCCGCGACGCGCTGCCGGCCCGCGTGCTGTATCTGCCCGCGAACAGCGTGGCGAACTGGCCGGCGGACTTCTTCAGCGGGAAAGGATCGGGCAACCGTTGGGAGGATCTGGACCGGCTGACCGGGGCCGGCAGCCGGCCTGCCGTGGACTTCACTGTCACGGCCGAGAATTTCTTTGGCCACCGGAGCATCCCGCTCGGTTTCGGCTACGACCCCAATGTGCTTTATTTCGCCTCCAACCGCGGGCGCGACACCTTCGGCATCTACGCGCTCGACCTGCAGACGAAACAGCGCACCAGTCTCGCGTTCGAGGATCCCGCCTTCGATCTCGCCGAGGTGGATATCAACCGCACCTTTGCCCAGTCCCGGTTGGTCTTCGACCGCCAGCGGCGTCAACTCGTCGGCGTGCGCTTCGCCGGAGTGGAAACGACCACCCGCTGGGTCGATCCCGAGCTGACAAACTTGCAAGGCCAGCTGGCCGCCAAGTTTCCCGGGCGCAACGTCCAGATCCTCGGCTGGGATGATGCCCGCGAGCGTTTCCTCCTCCTCGTTGCGAGCCCTCAGGATCCGGGCCGCTATTTTGTCTTCGTCCGTCCGCTGGATCGTTGCGTGGAATTTTTCCGGCGTGGGCCGAGGATTCCTCCCGAGCAGATGAGCGAGGCCGTAGCCTTCGCCTTCACCACTCCGGCGGGTGTACCGCTGACCGGAACGATGACCCTTCCCCGCGCGTCCCGGCGGACGCCACCGCCCTTGGTCGTTCAGCTCCATGACGGCCCGTGGCAACGGGTGGCTCCCGGCTACAATCGCGACGCCCAGGCCCTGGCCGACATGGGGTTCGCCGTCCTGCAGCTCAATTATCGCGGATCGTCCGGCTTCGGCGAACGCTTTCAAAGCGCCCTGCGCACCAGCGTGGACCTGGTTCCCCTCGAAGATCTGCTGGCCACCATGACTTGGATCGCGCCGCGCCATCCGTTCGATCCCAAGCGCGTCGCGGTGATGGGCGAAGGCTTCGGCGGTTATCTGGCCTTGCGCGCGGCGGAACTGCATCCGGATCGGTTTTGCTGCGTGATCAGCATCAATGGACCGGCCGACCTGCAACAGATCCGCCAGACCTTGTCGGTGGAGGGTGCGCAAACCCAACGCGAGTTCCGCGAGACGCAGCAGGCCGCCGCCACTTATCTGCTCAATAAACCAGCCACTGAAATCGGGGATGGGGGCATGATCGGCTTCAGTCCTCCCCAGGACCTCGCCAAGGAAGCGGCCAATGCCTTCTTCGCCGGGGACAGCACGCGCGTGAAAGCTTCCTCCATGCTGGTGCAAATGGACCGCACGCTCGTGAAAGCCTCCTCCGTGCTGGCGCAAATCGATGGACTCACCCTTCCGGTGCTCTTCGCCCACGATCCGGGCCATCCCACCATCCCGGTCGAACCCATCAAGGCCGTGCAGAAGGCGCTGAAAAAACGCGGCAACGAGGCGGAATTCCTGGCCATTCCCCGCGAATTCTCCACTGGCGAGGGAAATGCCCGAGCGGAGGTCTACCGGAAAATCTACGAATTCCTCAACGATCAGTTCTATAAATTCAAGGTCGAGGTCGGCGAGGCCCGCCGCAGCGAATAACCCGGCGATGCCCACCTTGCGATCTCTCCTGTCGTCGGGCGGACTGTTGCTCACCCTCGCGTGCAGTGCCTGGGCCGGCAGCGCGGAGCAAGTGGTGGAACTGCCTCCATTGCTGGTCACCGAATCGGCCAAGCCGCTGCAATGGCGCTACCTTGAAACCAAGGACTTCCAGGTTCTTTTCATTTGCAGCGACTATCTGGCCCGGGACTTCGTCGGGAATTACCATCGGCTGGGCCAATTGATGAGCCTGCTCGTTCCGGAAAAATTTCAGGTCAGGATGTCGGTCCCGCTGACCTTAATCCTTTTTGACGACACGGAAAAAAGAATCATCTCGACGGAGGTGATCGCGAACATGCTGAAGGAAGAGCGCGCGCGAACCACCCGAAAGCCGTCCCCCGAGGCACTGGGAAAACTCAGCTTCCTGCCGAACATGCGCCTGACGGACCGGGATGCAGTCACGGCCTTCGCGCTTTTGGACGACGCCTCCGAGGGTTCGAACCTGCAATTCACCCGCGAGCACTTTGTGGCCGCGATCGCGCACCGCAGCCCATCGCTTCCACTCTGGCTGGTCCACGGCTTGATCGAGCTCTATACCACCGTCCACTACCAAGAAGACCGGCTGGTTTTTTCGCCAGCGCTCTGGACCAGCGACGAGGAGACGCGGGCGCTGGCCAGGGATCGCGATTATCCGCGCGCGTTGCTGCCTCTGGAAGAAATGCTTTCCCTCGCACCGGCGGATTACCGGCCGAACACGGATTTCGCCCGGCTTTGGACCGTGGAGGCCAGTTTGTTCGTGCGCTGGTTGCACACCGCCAATCACGGCGCCCGCCGCGAAGCCTTGTGGAAATTCGTCGAACGTCTGGAACAGGAGCCGTTATCCGAAGCGCTGTTTCGGGAATGTTTTGGCCTGGGCTACGCCGATGCGCGCGACCGGCTGAGCGACTACCTGCCGCAGGCGATCGAGGATGAATTCATCCTGAAGGCCGACAAACTGGAGCCCTGCAAGCCCAGCAAAGCGCGGCTGGCAACGGACGCGGAAGTCGGCCGGTTGCGCGGTGAATGGGAACGCCTCGAGATCCAGCACGTGAAGAAATATTATCCCGCCCTGACCGGGAAATACCTCGAGCAGGCACGACGCACGTTGAATCGTGCCTATGAGCGGGAGGCCAGGGATCCCGGCTTTCTGGCGGTCTACGGCCTGTGTGAAAGCGAGGCGGGCAATACCGTCAGGGCCCGGGAACTATTGGAAGCGGCGACCCAGGCCAAGGTGGTGCGGCCGCTGGCTTACTTCGAGCTGGCCCGGCTCAAATTCATCGAGAAGACCCAACCCGCTACCGCCAAGCTGGACGATGCGGCCGCGGCGGAAATCCTGCAGCTCCTGCAGGCCGGGGCGGAACAGAATCCGGCGCTGCCCGAAAGCTACTTCTTGATGGCGGAGGTCGCGATGAGAAGGTCCGGGAAGCCCAACTCCGCCGAACTCGCGGTCCTCTATCACGGAGCGATTCTCTTCCCCTACACCACTCCGCTGGTCGCACGCGTCATCTCCCTCCACGCGACCCAAGGCCTGATGGAACCGGCCCGGGCCCTCGTCGCCCTCGGCCTGCGCAACGCACCGAACGAGCACGATCGGAAATTCTACGAAACCCTCCGCACCCAGATCGCCGCCTTGGAGAAAGCCCGGTAGCCCGCCGCTTTTTTGCGGCCAGCCGAAGCCAACAGCTTTTCATCCGGGCAGTTGACGTGGCGGCGCAGGTGAGGCAGGTTGAAGGAGTTTCTTCTTCATCAACCCAGAACATTCATCAAAGCCATGGCCTACGAACTTCCGAAACTGCCTTACGCTTACGACGCTCTCGCACCGCACATCGATGCGAAGACGATGGAAATCCATCACTCGAAGCACCATCAGGCGTACATCACCAACGCCAACAATCTCCTGAAAGATCATCCCGCAGTGGCGGCGCTCGAGGTCAATGCGCTCATCGCCGACCTCAGCAAAGTGCCGGAAGGCATTCGCGGCGGCGTCCGCAACAATGCCGGTGGTCATTCCAACCACTCCTTCTTCTGGACCGTGATCGGTCCCGGCAAGGGCGGCGCACCCAAGGGCAAGCTCGGCGAAGCGATCACTTCGACTTTCGGCAGCTTCGACAAGTTCAAGGAAGAGTTTAACAAAGCGGGCGCCACGCGCTTCGGCTCCGGCTGGGCCTGGCTGGTCGTCGGCGCGGACAAGAAACTCGCGATCGGTTCGACCGCCAATCAGGACAGCCCGCTCATGGGCAAGGCCGTCGCCGGTCTCGAAGGCAAGCCGGTCCTCGGTCTCGATGTCTGGGAACACGCTTACTATCTCAACTACCAGAACCGCCGCCCCGATTATCTCGCCGCATGGTGGAACGTGGTGAACTGGGATGCCGCGGAAGCCAACTACGTCGCTGCGACCAAGTAATTGCCTCATCATTTAAAAATAAAAGCCGCACCTTTCGGGTGCGGCTTTTTGTTTTCTGATAAACGGTAGTGGCGTTCTATGACCGCCGATTCGCCCGAGCCCGGCGGTCATAGACCGCCGGCTACACCCTTCTCAACGCGACCACACGTTGGCCTGCATCGTCGAGCCGAAGGACACGGGACTGATCGGCGTACTCTTGCCGCTCTCCGTATCGAGGATGCAAATCCGGCTCTCGGTGGCGGTGCGGGCCGTGTACACCAGATGGCGTCCATCCGGCAGCCAGCTGGGTTCCACGCCGTCGAATTTCGCCTTGGATACCTGTTCGCTGGTCCGCTTGGCGAGATCAAGCACCGCAATCTGATAATTGCGACCCACCCGGAAGGTGAACGCGATTTTATTGGGATCGGCGCGGCTCCAGTCGGGTTCGGCGCAATAATTGCTGAGCCCCGAGGTGACGCGTTGCGCGGTGCCTCCGGCGACCGGGATCACGTAGAGCTGGGGTCCGGGCTCGGAGGAAAAAACAATCCGGCTGCCATCTGGCGAAAAGCAGGGCGACGATTTCACGGCGTCCGAGCGGGTCTTGCGGGAAACGCTGCGACCCTGGGCATTGGCCACGTAAATTTCCGGCGTGCCCTCCCCGCTCAACACCATCGCAACTTGCTGCCCATTGGGACTGAAACGCGCGCCCTGGTTGGTGCCCTTGAAGCTCACAAATGTGTCGCGGCGCGAGCTCGCCAGATCGATCACGAAAATATCGGGGAAGCCGGAACGGTAGAAACTGGTGTAGATGATCTTCGAGCCGTCGGGCGACCAGCGCGGCATCAGGGCCAGCGCATTGTCATGCGTGACCTGTTTCACTTCGCGGAAAAAAAGATCCGAGGTGTAGATTTCCTTTTTGCCCGTGCGCTCGCCGATCATCGCGATCCGGGCGGTGAAATAGCCCTTGAGGCCCACCCCGTTGGTTTTTTCCACCGCAATGTCCGCGGCGCGCAGCAGGGCCTGGCGTTCGTTCGCGCCCGTCGCAACCTCGGAGGCAAACGGCGTGCCCGCCGACCCCTTGGTGATGTCGACGCGCACCTGCGTGGCCGTGACGAGCGAAAACTTGATGTCGTAGGCGTAGCCGCTCGCCAGCAGGCGGAAGCGGCCGTGCGTGCTAAAAGCCTGCAGGGCCAGCGCGTTCAGTTCGGTGGAATTGGCCGAGACGCGGATCGGGATGGTCTTGCTGTCGTTGACGACATCGATCGCCTCAATTTTGCGAACCTGGCCCCAGACAGCCGGGACCGCGGTGAAAACGACGAGAAGAAAGCGCAGGAAGTTTTGCATGGGCGGGAAAGTGGGACTAAATGATCGAAACGAACCTGGCATTTCTATTTGCGCGCAGGCCGAGCTTAACAACTCTTATTTCCAATCATTCCACATTTTCTTCCGTGACCTCCGACGCGATCAAAGAGCATCTCAAACAAGTTAAATATCCCGGCTTCAGCCGCGATATCGTTTCGTTCGGCCTCGTGCGGTCGGCGGCCTTTGTGGACGGCACCATCAAGGTCTCGCTCGCGCTGACCACGAACGATCCGAAAATTCCGCTGCATCTGAAAAGCGAGGTCGACAAGTGCCTGCGGGTGATCCCCGGGGTGAAGGAAACGATCATCGACATCGCGGTTTCACCGTTGAAAACGCCCGCCACCACCGGAGCGGGCGGCAATCTCGCCGGTACGGGCACCGCACCAAAAACCATCAAACACGCCGTGGCCATCGCCTCGGGCAAAGGCGGCGTCGGCAAGAGCACGTTCGCCGTGAACCTCACGTGCGCGCTCGCCCAAGTGCTCACCGCCCAGGGCCGGCCCAATCGCGTCGGCTTGATGGATTGCGACATCTACGGACCCAGCGTGCCGTTGATGATGGGCCTGCAAGGCCGGCCCGAAGTGGAAGGCGAAGGCCCCGATTCCCGCATCATTCCGATGGAACGGTATGGCGTGAAGGTCATGAGCATGGGTTTTCTCGTCGACGACAACACACCGGTGGTCTGGCGCGGCCCCATGATCATGAAGACCATTCAGCAGTTCGTACAGAACGTGAAATGGGGCGAACTCGATGTCCTGATCGTCGATCTCCCGCCGGGGACCGGCGACGCCCAGCTTTCTCTCGTGCAAACGCTGCCGCTCGACGGCGCCGTGCTCGTGACCACCCCGCAGCCCGCGGCCACGCAGGTGGCCCGCAAAGGCGGTCTCATGTTTCAAAAAGTGAACGTCCCCTTGCTGGGCGTCGCGGAAAACATGAGCTACTTCACCGATCCCTCCGGGGAGAAGCACCGGCTCTTCGGCGAAGGCGGCGGTATCCTGATCGCGGAAAAACTGGGCACGACCCTGCTGGGCCAGGTGCCCTTGGTACCGGCGATCCGGGAAGGCGGCGACAGCGGCGTGCCCGTCGTCGTCAGCGCGCCGGATAGCCCGGCCGCGATGATTTTCCGCCAGATGTCCGAGGATTTGCTCGCCCGTTTAATCTCGTCGAAGGTCGGAGCCGCAAGGGCTTGAAGCAATGTCTCGGAGCGAGGCATTGACAGCGCCGGTCGCGTCGGTCTCTTCTAAGGAGATCGTTAGCTGCATGACATACCCTGCCAAAGAGCCCGAGACTTCACGTGATTTCGTAAAGCAATCCAGCCTTTACCAGGAATTCCTGGCCGAGCGGGAGGAGATTTTGAAGCACAAGTGGCTCGAGTCGGAACGGCTCGGGCACGACATCGGCTTTGAGCGGGCGTTGCTCGATTGGATCCGGAAACACCGGGAAGGCTGGCGGGCCGCCCGCCGCGCGCAGACGCAGCCTCCGATGCATCCCCGCAGTTCGCGGGCTTGAGTGTCACTCCAGCCGGCGGTCATAGACCGCCGCTACAGGCCCAATAAAAAAGCCGGGCGGTTAAGCCCGGCTTTGAAAGTGATCCGAACGGAGACTTATTTGATCTCCTTGTGGAGCGTGTGGCGCTTGAGGAAGGGATTGTATTTCTTCTTCTCGATGCGCTCCGTGACAGTCTTCTTATTCCGCGTGGTGAGGTAGCGGGAAACGGGTTTCCCCTCCTTCTTGGCTTCGGTGCATTCTAGGGTGACGACTTCTTGCATAGGATTTAAAAGTTGAAGGGTCAGAGAAAACGCCGCGGACCAGCCGGTGCAACCTCAAAGTTTGAGATCGTTGGAATAGTGGAAATGCAGGTAGCGAAAACCGTGAGGTTTTCGTCGAAACGCTCACGCGTTCCGCTACCGGTCCAAAACCTTACCCACTCCCGCCCATCTTCTTATCCGTCAATGGCAGCATGACGCCCCGGCGGAAAAGGGTCACTTGGCCGGTGCTCGAGGACACCACGACGGAAATGCAATGCGTCGCCACCGTCACCGCCATCGCCGCCGCATGCCGGCTGCCCAAACCGCTCGGAAGGGCATGGTCGTAATCAGCCGCTTGAATCAGGCTCCCGGCCGAAACCACCACTCCATCGCCCCGGATAATGAAAGCTCCGTCGATCGAGGAAAATTCCTTCACCGTTTCGTCCATGAATGGGTTGAGGATATTGCGATCCTCCTCCTTGTAGCCATAAAACGGATTGAGCACCAATGGCTTGGATAGTTTCTCAACCTTTTCGGTGTCGCCGACCACAAAAAGACAGCCCACCGGACGCCCTTCGCGCCCTTCCACGGCCAGTTCAGTGGCCACCGCAATCACCCGTTCCAGCACTTCGGGCTTCACATCGTCGGGCAAAAGATCGGCATGGCCGGTCAGCAGGGTTTGAAACTCCCGCTCCACGTCCACGACCACCAGCGTGTCGAATTGGTTGCTTCCAGCCACGCCGCCGATGCAGCAGATCCGATCGGTAAAGGTCACCACCCCGCGCGTCAGCGCCACGAGGATCGCACTGCGCAACTGGGCCATGCGCTGGTTGGAAAATGAGCGCACTTGGATCGTCTCGGCGAATTCACGTCCCTCTTCGCTGGGCTCGATGACATTGCGCGTCACTAAAATGGTTTTGATCTTCGACTCGATCACCCCCGGCTCGATGCCACCGACAAACGTGTCACCGAACACCATGACCGCGCTGCAACTGGCTCCTCTCGCCACCCGTTCGGCCTCGCGGAACATGAGTCGGTTCACCCGGCTTCGCTGCGCCTGGACCGGCCGGATGCCGCCAAAGCCTCCGACCAAACGTTCATAAAACGCATCGAGATCCGGCGCCGCCACGAGGCTGTCCACCAAGGAAGGCTCCTGCACAAGCTGTGCGATCGAAGCCAGCACCTGCAGGTAATCGCGGGCCTTGTCGCCGGCGATCAGCATCATGATCAAATGCACACGTTCCTCGTCCTTCGCGCCATCATGCCGGATGCCGATCCGGCTCCGTCCGATCGCCAGGATGTAACGGCGGCTCATCTTGACCCGGACGTGGGGCAGCGCGACGCCCTGCCCGAGGTACGTGGTCATGGTGCTCTCGCGCGCCAGCAGGCCCCGCAACAGCACCTCCGGTTTCAGGTCGGGAAATTTTTCGACGGAAACCTCGAGCAACTCCTCCAACGCGCCCTTGAGATCCGCGCTCCGCAGCTCGAGAATGCGCCCGCGGGCGATGATTTTATCGAGCCGCATGACTTAAATCGCCGCAAGGCCGGGGCCGGAAAGGATCATGCTGGAAACGGCGAAAGCACCGGCGTCATTTCTCCCACTCGAGCGCGCCTTTTTTCACTTCATAGACCAGGCCCAGGACGAGCACGCCGATGAAGAAAAGGACCGGGCCAAGGATGGAGATGTGGTTGGCCAGAAAATCGCGATAGACGAAACACCAGGGAATGAGAATTACGACCTCGAGGTCGAACAGCATGAACAAGAGCGCCGTGAGATAAAATTTCACCGAGAAGCGGGTGTGCACGATGCCAATCGACGGCACGCCGCACTCGTAGGGCGAATCCTTGATCGCGGCGTGCTTGGCGCGCTGCCCGAAAAGGTGGCTCGCGATGATAATCGCTGCCCCAATGCCGGCGGCCAGAATCGCCTGGATCAGAAAAGGGAAATAAGCGGCGGAAGACATGACACGTTAGAAATGGGCGCAGCGGCGCACCGGAGACAAGAGGGAATTTTGGGGAATTCCCGATACCCAACGTCCAGCATTCAACGCTGAACGCTCAACGCCCAAGTTCCGGAATGCCCTGGATTCGCCCTTAGATTCCGACATTGGGCGTTCAGCGTTAAATGTTGAGCGTTGAGCGTTCGCGACCGCAGGTCGCGCCTTATCCTCCTACATGGATGATCTTCGCCGTCTCGATTTTCGTCGAGCCGACGCCCAGCTGTTCGGCGAATTCGAGCGTGCGGATGTCGTCCGATACGGGCTGAAAGCCGGTTCGCTTCCGCCATTTGTTGATGCGTTCGAGCATCATCGAGTCCAGCAGCACCGGATCCGTGCTCAACCACAGCAGCGATTCCGACACCGTGTAGAGCGAGTTGAAAAACGGTCCGCCGATGAACTGGTAGCGCTCGAGGCTGGCGATCGTGAAGACCCACGTCGCCCGCAATTCGGGAATCGCGCTCATTTCGGCGACCGCCGCCGGCGCACTGGCGGGCGAACGGAAAAAGCGTGCGGTGTTCGAGGCATTCCAGAGCGTGGCGTTGACCAGCGCGCCGTTCACACCGAGCACCGCATGATCGGTGTAAACCGGCAGGTTGATCCAGAAATCGGCATCGAGGAAAAGCGGCGTGGCGAGGAAGCTTTTCCGGTCCTCGTCCTTCGTCGAATCGTTCGGCACGTCGCGCGTCTGTGATTCAGCGAAGATCGGATCGAAACGCTGCGGGAGCGGACTGTCGTAAAACCAGACCGGATCGTAGTAGCGCCCGGATTCCAGCACGTAGACCGGATGACCCTTGAATTGGGTTTCACCCGTCACGAGTGACGGCAGATAACCCGTCATGCGCAGCCGGAGCTGGTTGAGCCCCACCAGGAAAATATTCCCCGGCTCGAAACCCCGGCGTTCGAGCGCGTTGATCACGGCGCGGACCAGCGCGGGCGGTGTCGCCAGACCGGGACCGGAGTCGGCGTAAATCTTGAGTCCGACCTTCTTCTTGGCTCCCGGCATCAATCGGTGGCCGCTGGTCGATTCGAACTGCGTGATGAGCTTTTCGACTTCGCGCTCGTAGATCGGCCCGTCGAAATTCTGCAATTGCGCCTCCCACACCAGCTCCTTCGTGGCGGCTGCCGGCTGCGCCTTCGTGGCCGGAGACGTTTCCGCGCGGGCACTGAGGGCCGTGAGGAGCGTTAGGAGAATGGAAAAAGTGAAGAGACGCATGATAGGTAAGTCGCCAAGGCCGGAGAATGTTTCGTGTAGAACGCAAAACCCTCTCCAAAGGCGGAAAGCCCAGACTAAGGCGTGGGAACTTGACAGGCGGCGGCGCGAGGGGAAAGTGCATTCTTCGCCGCGCCAGCGCCCCTTTAGCCCGGCTCTCCCTCCATGCCGTCCATCAAGCCCACCTGCATTCGCGACCTCAAGTTGCGGGTGAACCTCGTCGATGTCGTATCGCGGGTGGTGACCCTGAAAAAAGCCGGCGGCGGGCGGTTCAAGGGCCTGTGTCCGTTCCACAACGAAAAAACCCCTTCCTTCAACGTCGATGCCGACAAGGGCTTTTACAAGTGCTTCGGGTGCGGCAAGGCCGGGGACATCATCTCGTTTGTGCGCGAAACCGAGCAGTTCAATTTCTCCGAGGCGATCGAGGCCCTCGGCAAGCGTTTCGGCGTGGTGATCGAATACGAGGAAGGCTCCGGGGGACCCAGCCGGGAGGAGCGTTCGCTACGGCAGGAGATTTTCGACCTGCATGAACAGGCGGCCGAACATTTTCACCAAGCGTTCAAGGCCAAGGATGCCACCGGCGAGTTCATGCGCACCTATTGGGCAGAGAAACGCCGGTTTCCCGCCGAACTGGCCGATGAATTCAAGATCGGCGCGGCGGACGCGACCGGCAGCGGCCTCGGGGCGGCGATGCTGAAACGCAAATATTCCGAAGCCGCGCTGCGGCAGTGCGGCCTGTTTTTCATCTATGACGATGCGGTCATCACCCTCGGCGCCCTGCGCCCGCGCTTCCGTGGGAGGCTGATGATTCCCATCCGCGATCATCAGGGGCGCGTGGTGGCGTTCACCGCCCGCCAGACCGAGCTCACGCCCGCGGACGATCCCGCGCGGGAGGCGAAATACGTCAATTCCCCTGAAACGCCGATTTTCACCAAGGGCAACCTGCTCTTCAATCTCGACCGTGCCCGGACCGCCGCCGGCGAGGGCAAGCCGTTCGTGCTCGTCGAAGGCCAGCTCGACGCGATGCGTTGCTGGCAGGTGGGGCTCAAGACCGCCATCGCGCCGCAGGGCACCTCCATCACGGAAGGCCAGCTCGTGCTGTTGCGGCGCTACCACACGCAGGTGGAATGTTTTTTCGACAGCGATAGCGCCGGCCAGAAAGCGGCCCTGCGGTTTTTGCCCATGGCCCTGCGCGCGGGCCTCGAAGTGCGTTTCCTGACGCTCGCCGGCTCGGGAAAACTCGATCCCGACCTGCTCTTTCTCGAACGCGGCCTCGCCGCCTACGAAGATCTTCGCCAAGGCGCCCTTTCGGCCATGGCGTTCGCCTGCCGCGCCATCCTCCCCGCCCCGGAAAAAGCCTCGCCGGAACTGAAAGCCACGGCCGCCCGGCAGATTCACGAAATCGTCCAGATGGCCGAGTCGGAAGTCGCCCGCGCCGGATTTCTCACCGAAGTCGCCTCCTACCTCCAATTACCCCTGTCCGCGTTGCAGAAGGACTTTGCCACCCAGCAACACCGCATGCAGCAGCAGGATTCCGCCCGGACCGCGCGGAGCGGAGCGACACCGCCGGTTGAAACGGGGGCATATGCCCAACAGTTTAAGACGGAAACGGCCGGACAAACGCCCGAACATCACTTGCTCACATTCTGTCTGCACTTCGAATCGCTGGGCAAACCGCTGAGTAATGTGCTGCCCCACGAATGGATTGATACGGGGCATCTCGCGGGTCTCCTCCTCAACCGTTTTCTCAGCGAATTCGAACATGATTCCTGGCCGGGACGCGACCACCTCGATTCGCTGCTTGAGACACCGGAAGAACGTAACCTTGTGGCCTCTATATTATTTAACCCACCGGTTGACGCTGGTACCTACAAGGATTTTGGCGATCCGCGTCAAAAAGCCGAGAAGGCGGTGCATGATCTTCGCAGCCGGGCGCTAGAGCCTCGTATTCGCCAAATAGCACTTGATTTAGCCAACTACCACGTGGACAGTAAGGCTGACCCAATTTCACTCCTCAAAGAACGTACAGAATTGCAAAGACAACTGCGCCAGCCGCTTGGTCTGACCGCAGTTGTTTGATTATTTTCCATCGCCTAATCCCATGCCGCGCAAAGCTAAGCCCGCCAATACCGACGCCCGATCTGAAGCCGTTGAGGCTGCCCTCAAGAACATCCCAGCCGCCGGTGAGGCCGGCGCACCAGGCACCGAAGGCGCCGTGGGTGGAATCAACGAGAAAATCCGCCAGCTCATCCGGCTTTCCAAGGAACAGGGTTACCTGACGTTCGACGACATCAACGAAGCGCTGCCGGAGTCGGTCGAAAACCAGGAGGAGATCGATAACGTTCTTTCGATCCTGCAGAATCTCGAAATCGAGATCCTCGAGCCGGATCAGGTCGAGGACTACAAGCAGCGCCAGGAAGAGGCCGAGGAAGAGGAATCGCGTTCATCGCAGAACGACATTCTCGACGATCCGGTCCGCATGTATCTGAAGCAGATGGGCCAGGTCCCGCTGCTGACCCGCGAGCAGGAAGTCGAAATTTCCAAGCGGATCGAGAACGCCGAGCTCAAGGCCCAGGAAGCGCTTTTCCAGGCGTCGGCCGTCGGCAAATACATCGCCACCCTCGGCGCGAAACTCCTCAACCGCGAGGAGCGCTTCGACCGCATCGTCATCGACAAGAAAATCGACTCGCGCGAAGCCTATTTCAAGTCACTCCCCAAGCTCGTCGAATCCACCCAGAAGGGCGAGGACACCACCGCCGAGGGCTGGACGGAATACCTCAAGGCGCGCTCGGACGCGGAGAAGAAGAAAGTGATGTCCAAGTTCAAGAAACGGGAAAGCGGCCTGCGCACCCATTTCTCGAAATTCTATTTCAAGCTGAAGGTATACGAGGAGTACCTCGAAGCCCTGCGCCCCACCCTCGAGGAAATCGAACTGCTCCACCGCCAGCTCGAACGCGTCAAACACCCGAAGACCAAGAAGGACGCCACGCTGGATCCCAAGGTCATCAACGCCCGCCTCAGGCAAATCGAAGCCGAGCAGAGAATCGCCCCGCAGGAATTGCTCAGGGTCGTCGCACAGACGTTCGTGCACGTGCGTGAGGCCCACAAGGCCAAGACCGAGATGGTCGAGGCCAATCTGCGTCTCGTGATCTCGATCGCGAAAAAATACACCAACCGCGGCCTCTCCTTCCTCGACCTCATCCAGGAGGGCAACATGGGCCTGATGAAGGCCGTTGAGAAATTCGAATACCGCCGCGGCTACAAGTTTTCCACCTACGCCACATGGTGGATCCGCCAGGCCATCACCCGCTCGATCGCCGACCAGGCGCGCACCATCCGCATCCCGGTGCACATGATCGAGACCCTCAACAAGGTCATGCAGGTGCAGAAGCAGCTCCTGCAGGAATACGGCCACGAGCCGACCCCCGACGAGGTGGCCGACGAGATGAACCTGCCCGTCGAGCGCGTGCAGCAGATCATGAAGATGGCGCAACAGCCCATCTCGCTCCAATCGCCGGTGGGCGATGGCGACGACACGAGTTTCGGCGACTTCATCGAGGACAAATCCGCCGAGAATCCGTACGACATGACGGCCTACTCGCTCCTCCGCGAGAAGATCATCGACGTCCTCGCCACCCTCACCGAGCGCGAGCGCCGCGTGCTTTCGCTTCGCTTCGGCCTGGTCGACGGCTACAGCCGCACCCTCGAGGAAGTCGGCAAACAATTCAAGGTGACTCGCGAACGCATCCGGCAGATCGAGGCCAAGGCGTTGCGCAAAATGCGCCATCCGACCCGCATCCGCCAGCTTCACGGCTTCTTCGACGCCGAGCAGCTGGACACGCAGCAGAATGCCTTCAACGCCGCCACGGCTTCCCGGATTTCTCCGCCGCCCATGCCGCCGGTGCTTCCGGGCAAGCTGTAAGTCGGTCACATGGCAGGGACTTGTCCTGCAATTACCTTCCGACCACGTAGCGGAACGCGTGAGCGTTTCGGAACGATTCCGAAAGCCTCACGGCTTTCGCTACTAACGGGCTTCTCGAGACGAGCGCACAATCGCGCTTTCCCCCTTTACACCACCGGCGTCTGACGTAGCTTCCGCCCATGGATACTCCTCTCGCTGGAATCTTCGGTCTCGGCACCACCGAGCTGCTCGTAATTCTGGTTATTTTGCTCGTGCTTTTCGGCGGAGCCAAACTTCCCTCACTCGCGCGTGGACTGGGTCAGTCCATCAAGGAATTCAAGAAAGCCGCGAAGGAAGAACCCGAGGACCCCAAGGCCGCGGAAGCGAAAAAGCCCGTCGAGGTCTCCAAGACTCACGGCACGAACTGAGCCCCGGATGCAGCTCTCCCCTTTCCCAGCGCGCCCTTTCCGGCGCGCTTTTTTATTTCCCGGTTTTCTCCTCCGCGTCAGCCGGTTCCTCCCTCAGCCACTGCTTGAAATTCCGGATTTGGTCCGGCGTGCCCAGCGTCAGAACCGCGTCGCCCGGAAATAGTTTCTCGTCGGCACCGGGATTGAGGATGCGCAGGCCGGCGCGATTGATACCGGCCACCAGCACGCCATAGTTTCTGGCGGGCGCGATGTCCGCCAGCGTCCGGCGAGCCGCGCGGCTCCAGTCCGGGACGGTCAATGCTTCCATGCTCACTTCCTCAAATACCGAGGATGCAGTCGGCGTCCCGGAAACTGCGCTCAGGAATTTTTTTCCAGCCCGCACCTGTTCGGCCGTGCCCATCAGCAGCACCTTGTCGCGCGGATAAAGCACCGTTTCAGGGGTCGGCAACGGGATCATGAATCCCTGCCGTTCGATGCCTACCACCGTGCAACCGAAACGCGCGCGCAACTCCAGCTCGGCAATCGTGCGGCCCTGACTGTCGGCCAGGTCGGGCAGCAGGCAGTCGATCACGCAAAGATTCCATTCCTCGTGCGGACGCAGCCAGGGGGCCGTGGTCGCCGTCATCTTGTCGCTGTCGGCAGCCAGCATCCCTTGCAGTTCCACCTCGAGTTCGCTGTGCCAGTGGATCAGGTGCCGGCGCAGCGCCAGCAGGACCACGAGCGCGAGGAGCGCCATGAGAAACAGCAGCCATTTCGCCGTCCCTTCCGCCGGCACGATGGCCGTCAACCAGATGAACAGCGCGGTGCCGGCGATCAGCTTGAAAACGGTTTCGAGCACCGGCCGCAGTTTCTTGGCCCCGGCATGGCCGCGGGTGGAAAACTCGGCGTACAACATGGCCATCGCGGAAATATTCCGCCAGATCGCCACCAGCGGCGCCAGGGTGATCAGCACCAATCCGACCCAGAAAATGACTTCCAGCCCGTGCGGAAACAACCAGTTCGGTCCGAGCCACTGTTCGCCCATGGCCAGCATCTGCTCCGAAAAAACGACGACACCAGTGACGAAGAGCATGCCGACGCCGATCTGCACAAATCGTTTCCGGCTGAGCTGCCACAGGAGATTGCGCGATTGGCGGCGTTGCAGGCGCTCAAGCCAGCCTTGGTAATAGCGCAGCCAGTCCGCCAGCCAGCGCGGTTGCCGGGCCAGCAGTGCCCCGGTAATGCCGTCGGCATGCCGCGTCAGCATCGGCGCCACGAGCGAGGTGAGCAGCGAGACCCCCACCGCCAGGGGATAAAACCGCGGCGAGACCACCGTCGCGGCCACGCCCAGCTGTGCGATGATGAAGGAAAACTCGCCGATCGGCGTCACCATCAGTCCGGTGCGCAGCGCGTCCTTGGGTGGCGTGCCGATCAGCGTGAGACCGATCGATGAGGCCAGGGGCCGCGCCACGAGGGTGAAAACCGCCACCCCGACGACGAGCAGCGCGTTGTCGCGCAACAGGTGCACGTCGATCTGCATGCCGATCGCGACAAAAAAAACCGCGCTGAAAACATCGCGCATGCCTTCGAACGTGCGCTCGACCTGGGCGCGATGCGCCGTCTCGGCCACGATCGTGCCAAGGAGGAATGCGCCCAGCGCCAGGGAATAACCGGCGTGTTGCGCCACCATCGCGAGGGCAAACAGGAGTCCGGCCAGGCCGAGCGTCTGCAGTTCCTCGTCCGCCGCGATGCTCATTTTCTTGAGCAGCCACGGGATGATCAGCAGGCCCGCGATGCCCGACAGCACCACAAAAGCACCGAGGCGTCCGATCGTTTCCATCACCGGCGAGCCGTGCCCCGCCCCGCCAAATTGCACGATCGAGTTGAGCAGGGTGAGCATCACCACCGCCACAACGTCCTCGAGCACCGATACGCCCATCGCCAGTTGTCCGGCCCTTTCATGGGTGGCGCCGGTTTCGTGCAGGATCTTGCTGATGATCGCCGAGGACGAAACCATCAGCATCCCCGCGAGGAAGAGCGTTTCCGTCCCGGTCAGGCCCAGCGCCGTGCCCAGCAAACGCGAAAGATAATAAATCAGGAGTGCCGAGGTGAAGACCGCGACCAGCAGGCCCAGGCCGAGCCGGCGCAGTTTGCGCACGCTGAGGCGCAATCCGATGCCGAACATCAAAAACACCAGGCCCACCTGCGCCAGGGTTTCGATGCGTTCCGGGTCGCTGACCAGCGCAAAGGGAGGCGTATAGGGCCCGATCAGAATACCCGCGACCAGGAACCCGACCACCATCGACAAACCGAGCCGCTGGCACAGCCAGCCCACCAGGCCTCCGACCACCAGGATCACCGCCAGGTCTTGGATAAATTCAATGCCGTGCATGGCTGCGGGGTAACAGGACGCGGCGAAGCCGCCGGAGGGTCAAGCCTCCACCTTCGGCGGGGGTTCGCCCCACCTCCTCTTTCTCTTAAATCTTTCTCGTTCTCTTTCTCTCGGGTTTAGAAGCTTTCAGCGGAGAAAGAGGAAGAGAAAGATTCAAGAGAAAGAAACGGACAGGCCAACCGATTAGGGGTCTGCCGTTTACCCTCTGATTTCCCTCGTTGACACCCCTCCCCTGCGCCGATTCGTTTCCGTCGGCGGAAACGCCACTCCCCTCTACGCTCTCATGGCCAACTTCCTCGGTTATTTCTCCAACGACATTGGCATCGATCTCGGTACCGCGAACACACTCGTTTACGTCAAGGACAAGGGGATCGTCCTGCGGGAGCCTTCCGTCGTCGCCCTTGATACCGCTACCCGCAAGGTCCGCGCCGTAGGCGACGAGGCCAAGCGCATGTTGGGCCGCACTCCCGGCAACATTACGGCCATCCGGCCCATGAAGGACGGCGTAATCGCCGACTTCGATGTCACGGAGGCGATGCTGCGCTATTTCATCCGCAAGGTCACTGGCGGCGCTTTCCGCGTCAACCCGCGCGTCGTGATCGCCATTCCTTCCGGCATCACTGAGGTCGAGAAGCGCGCCGTCAAGGAGTCCGCCTTGCACGCCGGCGCCCGCGACGTCATCACCATTTCCGAACCCATGGCCGCAGCCATCGGCGTCGGCCTGCCCATCGAGGAACCGGCCGCCAACATGATCGTCGACATCGGCGGCGGCACCACGGAGATCGCGATCATTTCACTTTCCGGCATCGTGTTCTCGAAATCGATCCGTGTCGCGGGCGACGAACTCGACAACGCCATCATCAATTACATGAAGCGGGCGTACAACCTGCTGATCGGCGAGCGCACGGCGGAAGAAATCAAGATGCGCGTCGGCTCCGCCTACCCGCTCGACGAGGAACTTTCGATGGAGGTCAAGGGCCGCGACTCCGTGGCCGGCCTGCCCAAAACCATTCACGTCACGTCGCAGGAAATCCGCGAGGCGCTGAGCGACACCATCTCGGCCATCGTCGACGCCGTCCGCACCACGCTCGAACGCTGCCCTCCGGAACTTTCCGCCGATCTCGTCGATCGCGGTTTCGTGATGGCCGGCGGCGGCGCCTTGATCCGCGGCATCGACCGGCTCCTCAGCGAGAAGACCGGCCTGCCCGTCACCGTTTCCGAGGATCCGCTTTCCGCCGTCGCCAATGGCACCGGCGCTGTCCTCAGCGACCTCAATTGGGTCCTGCAGAACGTCTAAAACAGAGGGGATCCCTCGTTTAATGGAGACGCGACGCCCTCGTCGCGTTGGCCCGGCCTCTGGCGGCTAAGATAAAAGACCCATGCTGCCGGCCCCTGTCCAATCCCGCTCATCCTGGTTTGGCGCCCATCAGACGCCCGGGGCGCGGCTGTGTCTTCTCTCCTTCACCGCCTTGTTTCTCGAGTTGATGGTGATCCGCTGGGTGCCGTCCGAGGTGCGCCTGGTCGCTTACTACGCGAATCTCATGCTCGTGAGCTCATTTCTTGGCCTAGGTCTCGGGGCCATCCTCGGCACCCGGCAATGGAAGCTGTTCCGGTTCTTTCCCATCCTGCTCGCGCTCGACATCCTGTTTCTCGTGGCCGCCGGCCACGCCACTCTCCCCGGCAGCGGCGAGTGGCGCTTCCAGATCGTCGACAACAAGCCGGCGCAGTACGCCGTGCTCCTGCTGGTCTTCGTGCTCAATGCCGCGGTCTTCGTGCCGTTGGGCGAGGAAATCGGCCTGCAGTTCCAGCGGCGGCCAGCCCTGCGCGCCTATCTCTGGGATCTGCTCGGCAGCCTTTGCGGCACCGTGGCGTTTGGAATTTTCTCCTTCCTCCATTTTTCACCCCTGCTCGGGATGCTGCTGGTGGCCGTTTTCGGTCTGGCCGCCACGGTCCACCGCCGCTGGGCCGCCCTCCCGTTCTACGCCATCGCCTTGGGCGCCATCGCCTGGTCGGGTCATCGCGAGCACACCTGGTGGTCGCCGTATTACCATATCACGATCCGGGAGTATCGCGTGCAAACCGAGCGGCCTGTGGACGGAAAACCGCAACTCGCTTGGTTGGCCGAGGGACCGGCCGACGCCCCCCCGCCGCAGGTGCGGACCATGCAGGATCCGCCACTCTACATCGTGAAGGTGAACCAGGATTTTTATCAGCTGCATGGGACGATCGATCGCCGGCGCTATGTGGCCGGCGGACCCAAGCAACAGGTGCTCACCGATCTCTTCTCCCAATACGAGCTGCCCTACAATCTGGTGCCTCCGCCCGACCGCGTGCTGGTTCTCGGCGCCGGCGGGGGGATGGACGTCGAGATGGCCTTGGTTCGCGGAGCGAAACGCGTCGACGCCGTGGAAATCGATCCAGTGATTCCCGCGTTGAGCAACCGTTACAGCGCCTCCGCTCCCTATGCCGACCCGCGCGTGGTGCTCCACATCAATGACGCGCGCGCTTTTCTGCAGCGCAGCACGGAGCAGTTCGATCTCGTGGTTTTCGGCTACCTCGATAGCCAGGCCCTGTTCAGCTACGGCGCCAGTCTGCGGCTCGATGGCTACACCTACACGGTCGAGGGATTGCGGACCGCGTTTTCGCGCGTCGCGCCGCACGGCGCCATGGCGGTCTCCTTCGTCGCCGGTCGCGAGTGGATGGTGCATAAACTCATCCAAATGGTCCAAAAGGCGACGGGCCTTGAACCCCTCGTTTATGTGCGCGAGGGAAAAGTGACGCTCCTCGCCTCGAAAACGCCGCCCACTGCCCCGCCTCAAGAGATCGCCGGCTGGAAACGCCTGCGGCTGCAACCCAAGGCCGTCGATCTCGCCACGGACGACTGGCCCTACCTTTACCTGCAGGCCCACGGCATTCCCACGGACTACCGGATCATCATCGGCGCCCTGCTCGTCATTTCACTCGGCATCCTTCTCGCCTTGCGCGGCACGGCCTTCAGCGCGGGGGACGGCCATTTCCTGTTCATGGGCTGGGCCTTTCTCCTGCTGCAGACAAAGAGTATCGGCGATTGCTCGCTCTATTTCGGCACCACCTGGCTCGTCACGACGATCGTGATCACCGGGGTTCTGCTGATGGTCCTGCTCGCCAACGGGGTCGCGTTGCGCTGGGTCCGCAGCTTTCGTCCCTGGTATTACCTGCCGCTGTTCGCCTCGCTGGCCGTGCTGCTCATGGTCTCGCGCGAAACGATCCTGGCCCAGCCGCTGCCGTTGCGGTTTCTCTGGACGATCCTGGTCGTGCCTCTGCCGATTTTTTTCGCCGGCCTGATTTTCTCGACGACTTTCCGCGAAAGCCGTCAGCCAGCACTCTCGCTCGGCGCCAACCTGATCGGGGCGACGATCGGCGGGTTTTGCGAGTATCTCGGCATGTGGATCGGGAGCGAAGCCTTGAGCACCATTGTAGTCGCAGTCTATGCCGCAAGCCTCGTCTGCCTGCTGCGGCAGCGTCGTTCAAGCCAAGCGGCCATCGCCTGATCCAGCCAACTATGAGAGCAGAGATGCACTCTGTGCCCTCTCTGCTCCTCCTCCGCGTCCTCTGCGTTCCAATTTTCTACGCCGCACCACCCAGCTTGCGATCGACTGAAAAACGGCCGGCTCCTGCGAAGAAAAGAGTCACATACCCCGCCAGGAAGAGAAACGCGATTTCCCCGCTGGCCGGACCGGAAAGCACCATTTTGTGCGCCGAAAAGAAAGCCACCGACATTGCGATCGTGAGCGCAAGGGCCGCAAAGCGCGTGAACAAGCCCAACACCAGCAGTGCTGAACACGCAACCTCCGCCAAGACCAGGAGAACCAGGCTGGGAAGCGGACCGATCCCAATGGGGTCGCCGAACTGTTTCAACATCGCGGAAAACCCGGCGAGCTTCGCCCAGCCGTGGACCATCAGCATGGTCAGGCCGAGCCAGACCCGGAGCACGAGCAGCGCGAAGTCCGTGCTGCGGGGAATAAAATTAAGCTGCAGGAATTTCATGGGGAATGCGGGGTTAAGATTTTCCGGGATGCGCTGATGTAGAGAACCGGCCGCGGAAACTCAAGAGCGCGGACCGTCCGGCAATGTGAAAGCGGGAAAGGAGGGAAGGCCCGGACGAAAGCACTCACGGCTTCCGCTACCCGGAGAGATGAACTCCCAAACGCTGCCCTGGATCTCGTAGCGAAACGCGCCTGTCCTCCGAAGGCTTGGCGAAGGGGGATGAGCGTTTCGGGCCCGGACGAAAGCACTCACGGCTTCCGCTACCCGGAGAGATGAACTCCCAAACGCTGCCCTGGATCTCGTAGCGAAACGCGTGAGCGTTTCGGGCTCGGACGAAAGCACTCACGGCTTCCGCTACCCGGAGAGATGAACTCCCAAACGCTGCCCCGGATCTCGTAGCGAAACGCGTGAGCGTTTCGGGCTCGGACGAAAGCACTCACGGCTTCCGCTACGGGAGAGACGAACCCAGCCAAACCTCCGTTTTCGTTCCTCATTTCCCGCTTTCCACATTCAAAGGATCTTTCCCTATCCCTTGTGCGCCGCTTCCAGCTCTTCCCAGCGAACGAACGCGGTGCCGTGCTCCTGCTCCAGCGCCTCGAGCCGGGCCTTCGCGGTCGCAAACGCCGCCGGCTCGCGCTTGTAGAAAGCCGGATCGGCCAGCTTGGCCGTGAGCTGGCTCTGCTCCGTCTCAAGCGTTTCGATCTTCGCCGGAAGTCCCTCCAGTTCACGCTGCTCTTTGTTGGTCAGTTTCCGGCGGCGCTCCGGGGCAGCCGTGGGGTCGCCGAGCGCAGTCAAACCGCGCAGCTTGGTGGTCTTTTCGGACACAGCTCCAACGGAAGTCGTCACCGCTTTCTTTTCCTTCTCCCTCAGCCAGTCGGCATAGCCGCCGACATAATCGCCGATCCGTCCTTCGCCTTCGAACACGAAGGTGCTGGTGACCACGTTGTCCAGAAATTCGCGGTCATGGCTCACCAGCAGCAGCGTGCCCTCGTATTCGACCAGCAGGTCCTCCAGCAATTCGAGCGTTTCCGCATCGAGGTCGTTGGTCGGTTCGTCCATCACCAGCATGTTGGCCGGTTTGGTGAACAGCCGCGCCAGCAGCAGCCGGTTGCGCTCCCCGCCGGAGAGCACGCGCGCCGGGGTCCGGGCGCGGTCGGGTGTAAACAGGAAATCCTGCAGGTAACTGATGACATGCCGCGTCCGGCCTTCGATCGTCACCGTGCTGTTGCCGTTGGCGATGTTGTCGGCGACCGACTTGTTGTCGTCGATCTGCGCGCGCAACTGGTCGTAGTAGACCACTTCGAGATTCGTGCCGTGCTTGATCGTGCCGGAGGTCGGCGCGAGCCGGCCGAGCAGCAGGTTGATCAGCGTGGTTTTCCCCGCGCCGTTCGGGCCGATCAGCCCGATCTTGTCGCCGCGGGTGATCGTGGTCGTGAAATCGCGCACCAGCACGCGGCCATCCGGCCAGGCAAATCCCATGCCCTCGGTTTCAATGACCTTCACCCCTGAGCGGTCGGCTTCCGCGAGTTTCAGGTTCACATTGCCCACGCGTTCGCGGCGGGCCCGGCGCTCGGCGCGCATCTGCATGAGCTGGTTGATGCGCGCAGTCGCACGCGACCGCTGGGCTTTCACCCCGCGGCGGATCCACTCCTCCTCCTGCGCCAGTTTCTTGTCGAACAGGGCCTGTTGTTTTTCCTCTGCCTCGAGCACTTCCTTTTTGCGGACCAGGTAGGTGTCGTAATCGCAGGCCCAGCTCGCGAGCCGGCCGCGGTCGAGCTCGACGATGCGGGTCGCGAGTTTTTTCAGGAACGCGCGATCGTGCGTGACGAAGAACAGGGCGAGCTTCTCGGTCAGCAAAAAATCCTCCAGCCAGAGGATCGATTCGATATCGAGGTGATTGGTCGGCTCGTCCAGCAACAGGAGATCGGGCTGGCCCGCGAGAGCCCGGCCGAGCAGCACACGGCGTTTCAATCCGCCGGAAAGTGTCCCGAATTCCGCCGCGGGCGGGAGTTGCAGGCGGGCGATCAGGTCCTCGACCAGGACGTCGCGCTGCCATTCTTCCTCGTGATCGCGCAGCGGACGCAGGCCGGAAACCACGATGTCATGGACCGAGCCGCTGACGTCCGACGGAATTTCCTGGGGCAACCGGGTGTAGAGCGCCCCGGCCGGGCGGGCGATATCGCCCACATCGGGCTTCATTTCCCCCGCAATCACCCGCATCAGGGTGGATTTGCCGGCTCCATTGCGCCCGACCAGACAGACGCGCTCGCCCGGATCGATCTGGAAATTGATCTTATCCAGCACCGCGGGACCACCGAAGCTGAGACTGACGTCGAGGAGGTTGAGCAAAGCCATAAGCGGTCCAACGTGAACTCCCGCCTGCCCGTACGCAACGCTGCGCACAGGCAAATCTCATCCGTCACTTTTCTTGGGATCCCGTAGCGGAACGCGTGAGCGTTTCGGACGAAAGCCTCACGGCTTCCGCTACCGTGAAGAGCGGAAGTGCGAACCGACCCAAATTTTAAGCACCGCTGACCGATTGAGTTATCGCACATCCCTTCCGGCGCACTGGCATTTTCCGGGCATTTCCGAAAGCCTCATATCCGATGGCGAAGGTATACTTTTATTATTCGGCGATGAATGCCGGCAAAAGCACGTTGCTGCTCCAATCAAGCTACAACTACCAGGAACGGGGAATGCGCACGCTGCTGTTCACGTCCGCACCCGATCCGCGCGACGGCAAGGGCCGCATCCGCTCCCGCATCGGCTTGCAGGCCGGCGCCCAGCAGTTGATTCCGGGTTACGATATCCTCGCCCGCGTTCAAACCGAGCACCGGGCACAACCAGTCTCCTGCGTGCTGGTGGACGAGGCGCAGTTTCTCACGCCCACCCAGGTCTCGCAGATCACCGAAGTCGCCGACACGCTGGAAATCCCCGTGCTGTGCTACGGCTTGCGGACGGATTTTCAGGGCAAACTGTTTCCCGGCAGCGCGGCGCTGCTCGCGCTCGCCGACACGCTCATCGAATTAAGAACCATCTGCCATTGCGGCCGGAAAGCGACGATGGTCCTGCGCATCGGCGCCGATGGACAAGCGGTGAAGGAAGGCGAGCAGGTCGAGATCGGCGGCAACGAGCGCTACGTCTCCGTCTGCCGTCCGCATTTCAAGGCCAACGCGGCCCAGCCTTACAAGTAAAGTAGGGCGGGTCTTCGACCCGCCCCTTTGGATTCTCGTAGCGGAACGCGCCTGTCCTCCGAAGGCTTGGCGAAGGGGGACGAGCGTTTCGGGTTCGGACGAAAACCTTACGGTTTTCGCTACTCAAAGAGCCGAATCCAGTTCCTAGTCCGTCGCTGACAAATCCGTCTGACTCGTCTCTTTCGCGCACAGGACGCTGACCGTCGTGATCAGGCCCAACACGGCAATATAGCCTGCAACCAGCCACGGTTTGCCCCCGCCCACGTGCAAGAGATACGTGGCGATGATCGGGGCGAGGCCCCCCGCCAGCGGCGAGGACAGCGCGTAGCCAAGTGAGGTGCCGCTATAGCGGATCTTGGTCGGAAAAAGTTCGGAGAAGAACGCCGCCTGCGGGGCGTACATCGCCGCATGCGCCACCCCGAGCGCAACCGCGATGGCGGTCCAGACCGCGAAATTGGTGCGCAACTCCAGAATCCAGAAAAACGGAAAGATTCCGAGGGTCAGCAGCACGGATCCGAACAGGTAGACCGCGCGTCGCCCGATCCGGTCGGACAACGCGCCGAAAAACGGGATGGAGAAAAACTGCACCGCCGACGCCAGCAGGATCGCATTCAGGATGTTTGCCTGCGTCATGCCCAGCTGGGCGGTCGCGTAGGCCAGGATGAACACCGTGAAAATATAAAAGCAGCCGTTCTCCGCCATGCGCGCACCGATGATCAATAGGATGCTTTTCACCTGCTTGCGATC
>CAMAPG010000007.1 GCA_945859965.1 Opitutus sp. GAS368
GAACGGAGGTGCGAAAAAAATCGCGCCACCGCGGTGAGGCGCCCAATTCGCGCATCAGCCGATGGGTGGGGGCATCCAGATTGGCGGGCATTTGCACCGCCAGCGCACCGCCCGGGGCAACCTGGGCCAGCAAATGCGGAAAGAGGCGGGCGTGGTGGGGAACCCATTGCAAAGCGGCGTTGGTGAACACGACCGAGTAGGGTGTTTCGCCCGCCCATGACCCGATGTCTCCTTCGCGCCAATGCCCTTGCGGGAATTCGAGCCGGGCGGCGGCGATCATGGCGGGCGAGTTATCCATGCCTGTGAGCTTCGTTTTAGGCCAGCGCCGCGCCAGTACGGCGGTACTGTTGCCCGGGCCACAGCCGAGATCGATGACCCGTGCGGGAGCATCAAGAGCGACGCGTTGCGCGAGGTCGATCGCCGGCTGCGTCCGCTCGGCTGAAAACTTCAGGTATTGAACGCTGTCCCAGGAAGCCATCGCGGCATCTTGCCGCACCTGTCTTCGCTATTCAATCCAACTGCGGGCCACCGCTCAATGAGCGGTGTGAGGGTCGGAATGCTTCCCGTGTTTTTTGGACGGGCCTCTCAGCACGAGCAATTGCCAGATGCCAAAGACGAGTCCGAACACCACGGCGAGAAGGACGAAGAACATCCGGTCGAAATCCAACGGCACATAGCGCGGATGGAGCAGCCAGAAAATGGCGGCAATGCCGACCAACACGGAAGCAACGAGGGAAAAAATGCACCACGCCATCCCGGTTTTGCGCGAACAGTCGGCTTTCAAAATGATGCCAACGCCAATTCCCACCATCGTCATGTCCCAGAGGAGGGGAAACAGCAGGCCAAAGGGTTCGATCTGCGCTTTCAACCGAATCAGCTCGCGAATGCCAAACGTGACAAACACCACGCCCACCAATAACGTAAAAATGGGTAACTTCTTCATGAGGGGGAATCCTGTCCTACAATGGGGTAAACTAACCTGCGTGGGTTCAACGTGATCCGTTTTGGTTTCGTGTCGAGGCCTGATCACAGAATAGCCGGAGAATTCCCCCTGCAGCGTTCTTTGCGAACCGCTTGAAGTTTTCGAATCCGGGTCGGTCGGCTCGAACGCGAGCTGGCCTGTCGGGAAACGGAAGCTGATCAGTGCGGTTTGAAGAGCGACGTGATCACGTCATGCACCATGTCCTCGGGGGATTTACGGGTGATGGACGGCCGGAAATAGCGGCCCACGCCCAGTTTTTGGTTGGAGCGGGCATCCCGGAGATGGACTTCCAGACTGGTGATGTGGCGGGTGAAATCATACGTCCACTCATCCTCGTAGGTGATGACGGCGTCGGCGGTCTCGGGCAGCATCGTGATCGGGCCGGTCGTAACCGTGTACCCGAGGCGCTGCAGTTCGCTCGCGATCATCCGGTCGATGCCGTGGTTGTCGTTCAACCGGCTTTCAATGTGGATCTGCTTGATCCGGCTGAGGTCGGCCGTGGGATTTTTTTCCGTCGTGTGACTGGAGCATCCGGAGATGAGGGGCAAAAGGGCAATCCAGAGAACGAGCGTCTTCAGATGCATGAAAAAGACGGATGATTTCGCGGCCATGGGTTATGCATACGAAAGATATGGTCACGTGATGCAAGCGTGACGTTGAGCGGCGATTGCTCCTTCACTTGGCGGAGCGGGCACATAGCGTGGGGTCGGTGATGATTCTTTTTGGACAAACCATTTCCTGGTCCTGGGTGGCCGGCTATTACGTCACCATGACGTTCGTCACCCTCGTGCTTTACGCATGGGACAAAAGCGCCGCACAACGAGGCGCGGATCGCGTGCGCGAACGCACTTTGCATCTCAGCTCGCTCGCGGGAGGATTTGCCGGTGCGTTCGCCGGGCAAGCGATCCTGCGCCATAAGACCCGCCACGCGGGCTTTGCGGTGGTCGCGTGGCTGGCGCTGCTCGTCCACGCCGCCGCATGGATCGGGTGGTGGATGCGTTGAGCTTAAGGAACTGCAGTGACGATTTCCGATCCGTTCGGACTTTAATCACAAAGACGCAAAGACACGAAGGTCGATCCACTGGTTTGGTTCATCGGCTTTCTTTGGCCCTTTGTGTCGTTGTGGTTAAAAATCAGGATTGGAGTTCAGCTCGGATTTAACCGTGTAAGTAAGTGTTCAGGAGATTCTCCAGGTATTCCTGCTTGCCTGAACGCGGCTTGGGTTCGCCGAGCTTTTTCAGTACGAGCTGGTTGAGTTCCCGGAAACCGATGCGGCGCTTTTCGATGTCCTTGCCATAGCCGGAGTCGAAGCTCGCGTAGCGTTCCTTGACGAAGCGCTCGAATTTCCCCTCGGCCAGGATCTGCCGCGCCAGCTTGAAGGCCAGGGCATAGGCATCCATGCCGCCGATGTGCGCATGGAAAAGATCCTCGGGGTCGATCGAAGGACGGCGGAGTTTGGCGTCGAAATTAAAACCCCCGGATCCGAGGCCGCCCGCCTTGAGAATCGAAACCATCGCGAGCGTGAGCTCCTTGACGTCGGTATTGAACTGGTCGGTGTCCCAGCCCAGCAGCAGATCGCCGGTGTTCGCATCGATCGAACCGAGCAGACCCTGGGCGGCGGCGACCTCGATTTCGTGCTGAAAAGTGTGGCCGGCGAGCGTCGCGTGATTGGTCTCGATGTTGAACTTGAAGTGTTGCTCGAGGCCGTACGTGCGCAGGAAGGCGATGCCGCTGGCGACGTCGAAGTCGTACTGGTGCTTGGTGGGCTCCTTCGGTTTGGGCTCGATCAGGAACTGCCCCTTGAAGCCGATCGATTTCGCATAATCGACCGCCAGGTGCAGGAAGGTCGCGAGATGATCCTGCTCCCGCTTGAGGTGGGTGTTAAGCAGGGTCTCGTAGCCCTCGCGGCCACCCCAGAAAACGTAGTTTTCGCCGCCGAGCTGCTTAGTGACATCGAGCGCCTTTTTGACCTGCGCCGCGGCGTAGGCAAAGACATGCGCGTCGGGATTGGTGGCGGCGCCGCACATGAAGCGCGGATTCGAGAAAAGGTTGGCGGTGCCCCAGAGCAGTTTGACGCCGGTCGCCTTCTGCAGGTCTTTCGCGTGCGCGACGATTTTATCGAGATGTTTGTTCGACTCGGCCAGCGAGCGGCCTTCCGGCGCAATGTCGCGGTCGTGAAAACACCAGAAGGGCGCGCGGATTTTTTGGAAGAATTCGAAGGCGGCATCCATGCGCGTTTTCGCGATGGAAACGGGATCGGAGCCTTTTTCCCAGGAACGGACGATCGTGGCGGAACCAAACGGATCGGAGCCGGTGCCGCGAAACGCGTGCCAGTAGGCGATGGAGAAGCGCATGTGCTCCCGCATCGTTTTCCCGGCGATCACCTCGTCCGGATTATAGTGGCGGAACGCCAGGGCATTCGTCGATTTCGGGCCTTCGTAAGCGATGCGGCGGACGCGGGGGAAGTGGGTTTTGGGCATGGGGAAGAAGCCAGGATGAAGGACTGGAACCGTTTTGAACACGAGGCCGAACAGCATGAGCGCGCAGCACGGCGATGCTCTTGCGGGCCATGTCCTAATTTCGATTGATGGGTCTGAATCGTTCTCGTTCTTCGTGCTCTTTCTCGTTCTCACGCTTCCGGTCAGGGGAGAACGAGAACGATTAGGAGAATGAGGAACGATTCATTCGGACTGGAGCTGCTGGCCGTGGAGCGCGTCTCTTTTATTAGGCCGCGGGTTGCGCTGCGGCGGGCTTGGAGGTCCGTCGTTTGAATAAAAACCGCCGCCAAGCCAGCGCAAAGCCGGTGTACACCAGCACGCAAGCGGCGAGACAGGCGAGGCCGGCAACCAACTGTCCGACCCAGCCGAGAGCCTGCCCGGTGTGGAGGAAGCGGGTCCAGGAACGGATTTTCCGCGACGTGGGCAGATCGCCGTAACCCTCCCGCTTGAGGATGTCGCCCGTGAACGGGTTCAAGGTGAGGCTGGTGTTGGCGGTGCGCGGCCATTGCGATGATTCCTTGATGGTGACCGTCACGGGAGAGGCTGCCGGCCGGCCTTCACCTGTACCGCGCGGGCGTTGCCCGCCGGCATCCGGTTCCGTGGACGAAGCTGCCGGACGTCCAGCCGCAGCGGCGTCGGGTGCAGTACTCGCCGTACCCGGTCCGCGTGCGCCAGCGGCGCTGCCGCCGCGCTGTCCGTCACCGCGAGGTCCAACGGCTGTGAGTCGCACGGTGATCTGGCCCCATTGCGGGAACTCTTTTTGGGCGATCGCCAGAAAAGCGTCGGGACTTAAGGAGCGCGTACCAGGCGGAGGTTGGGACAATTCGATTTGCGGTGATAACATTCCGCCGCCGCCCGGACCTTGGCCGCCGGCGCCTGGCTCGGGCGGAGTTTCGCCGGCGATTTGGTAGATTAGGTTGCCGCCCCAGCGGAACGACATCGGCACCGCCGTGAGCGTGAGGACGATGAGCACGGGAGCACTCCAGAATCCGAGGGTGTTGTGCCAGTTCAAGTCGCGCGCCTTGCCCTTGTAATTCTGCATGAACCACACGGATGGCCGGAGGGAGCGCCAGCCCCATTTGCGCGGCCACCACAAATACAGGCCGCTCACCGCCAACCCGAAAAATGCGAGATTGGAAATACCGGTGGCCAGCTTGCCGGCGGCGCGCTGGTCGCCGGAACGGGCGAGGGTGCGATGCCAGCTTTCGAGCACGTCCAGGAATTCGTGCACCTTGTTGGGCGAGGGCGGCCGGCGTACTTCGCCGGTGTAGGGGTTGACGTAGAATCCGGCTTCGCGGCCGACGGAAAAGGCCATTGCGGCTTTGGGGTCGTTCGCGAGACTGATGCTCGAAGGCCGGGCTTCGGGGTTCAACGCGCGGACGCGTTGCAACATCTCCTCGAGCGACAACCGGGAAGCGTCAGGCGCGGGGGGCACGACACGGCGGACATCGCGTTCGGTCCAGGCGACGAGCTCCTGTTCGAAGGCCAGCGCCGCGCCGGTAAAGCAGAGGATCGCAATCACCAGGCCCGCTGCCAGGCCGGTGACAAGATGCGCCCAAAAAATAATTTGGCGGAAAAGCTTCATGAGATTGGAAGGGTTTGAACCAGGCGCAGACGCGTGGCGCGGAGTTCGCGACAGGTGTGCGCCCAGCGTTCGGACGTCGGGTCGCCAGCGGTGAAATAAATGGCCGGCGGTTTGTTCAGCGCCATATCGATGGCCTTGACCGCAATCGCCGGAAGGTGGGGAATCGCGGACAGCGGGCCGGCCAGGATTTCGGAAATATATTCGGCGAGGAAGTGGGGTTGGGTGTGGGCGTAAAGCCCGGCGCCGAACCGGAAGAGGCGCGCGGCAATGGGCCGCAGGCGGGGCTCGCCGCGGTTTTCCCAGTCGCAGGCCAGTACCAGGCCTTCCTCAACCAGCTCGTTGGCCTCAAAAACCAGTTCCTGTCGTTTGGCGTTTTCCTTCACGATCAGCTTGCCCAGCGCATCGCACAGGGTGTAACGGGCCATGAGGGCAATCTGGGCGTCGGAAAAACCGGATATTTCGTGCGGACGGCTGAGCGCCAGCGCGGCGGTCGCCTCGATGCGCGCCTCGATCTCCCGTTTCAAATCCAACAGGACTTGCGCGCGGTTGATGTGCGTGCCGGCGAGATTGTGGCGGACGGCCGGATTTTGTCCGGCGGGCAGTGTGACGAGCAAATGGGTGGCGGACTCCAGCGAGGCCAGGGCCTCCATCCGCTGGCCGAGACGGAGTTGCAGTTGCCCGCGATTCATCCAGGCCGCCCCGAGACTATTGCGTGCGCCCTCATCCTCCTCGGCAGGTGCTTCGAGCAGCGCGATGGCCTTTTCATAAGCCTGGACCGCGGCAGGGAGGCTTCCTTCGTCTTGCAACCGTTGGAGGGCGGAGCCGCGGTTCATCCACGCCACGCCGAGCTGGGCGCGTTGTGACGCATCCTCGTTTGAAAACAAACCGATCGCGCGGTCATAACAGGTGATGGCGTCGCCGATCGCGCCGCTGTGCTCCAAGCTTTGCCCGCGAACCATCCACTCGGAGGCGGATGAGGACGATGAAGCAGGCGGAGACATGAAGGAAAAGATTCGCCGAGCACACCTAGCGGGTCAACGCCGGGAGTGCAGGCGCCAGCGTCTCGGCGTTGCCGATCATGGTGGCATACAAAATCGTGAGGGATGGAGCATTCATCCGAAGTGATTGCTGAAAGTGTTCCGCCTGTCCGCCGGCCTGACGCTTGCCTCGTTTGACTTTAACTGTGCGAAGAGCTCCAGGGAACGAACGACGGCAGGGGAAAAATTGGAAGGGCGCTTACATTTCCGCCCACTGGCGGAGAAGATTGTGATAGACCCCGGTGAGCTGGACCACCGACGGGTGGGTGGGCTGTTCGGCACCGAGGCGCTGAATCGCCACATCGATGTCGAACAGCATCGAGCGCTGGCCGCCGTCGCGGATCATGCTCTGCAGCCAGAAAAACGAACAGAGCCGCGTTCCGCGTGTGACCGGCGTCACCTGATGCAGGCTCGTGGAGGGATAAAGAATCATCTGCCCCGCCGGCAGCTTCACGCTCTTGGAACCGTAGGTGTCCTCAATGATGAGTTCGCCGCCGTCGTAATCCTCGGGATTGTTGAAGAACAGCGTGCAGGAAAGATCCGTGCGCAGACGATGATTGGTGCCGGGCACAGTGCGGATGGAGCCGTCCACGTGCGTGCCGAAGGTCTGCCCGCCGGAATAGCGGTTGAACATCGGCGGCAGAATATGGAGTGGCAGGGCCGCGGACATGAACAGCGGATTCGTGCTCAAGGCTTTCAGGATCATTGCGCCCACCTGTCGGGCGACAGGACTGTCCACGGGAAGCTGCTGGTTGTCCTTCACCCGCGCACCCTGATGGCCGGCGGTGGCCCGGCCATCGATCCATTCGGCGGATTCGAGAATCTTGCGGCCCTCGGCGAGTTGCTCCGGGGAAAGGACGTTGGGAATGGCGAGTAGCATGGCGGATAATGTGACAACGTGGCGACGGCTGTGGCCATCGCCCCGGTTGTGGCTGGCTGGAGCTGCCTTAGAATTTCACCTCTGCGGTGAGCAGGTAGGCGCGGGGGGCGCCGGGATTGAAGCGACCGCCGTTGTTGTTGAGGCTTTGAACGAACTGGCGATCAAAGAGATTGCTCACGTTAAACCGGATGCTGACGGTTTTTGTGACCGGGTAGCTGGCCAGGGCATTGAACAGCCAGTAGCTCGGCGAGTTGCGCGGGACGGCGGGGTTGTTGTTATCGCGGCGCGCAATTTCGGAAGAATAATTGCCGCCGCCGCCGATGATGAGACCGGAGGAAAAGCGGTAGCTCGTGAAGAGATTGCCCGACCACTTCGGAATGAGGGGCAGCGCGGAACCGGCCAAATTGCCGCCGGCGGTGGTGCCGCTGTTAATTTCGCTATCGAGGTAGGAAATGCTGCCGAGCACGATCCAGTTGGCGGTGAACCGGCGCGAGAGGCCGACCTCGGCTCCTTGCACGGTCTGTTTGCCGGCGGGGATCGGACCGAGGATGGGATCGGTGAAGACGGTCTTGTCGTTAACGGTCTTGAACACCGCGGCGTTGGTCGAGAGACGGCCGTGGAAGAAATCCCATTTCACGCCGAGCTCGATGTTCGACGTTTCCTGCGGGGAGGTGTCGGGATTGTTCTGGTTGCCCGTCACGCTGGAGAGGGTGAAGTCGGTGCCGGGAGGGGTGAGCGAGGTCGCGTAAGCCAGGTAGATGTTCCCGGAACGAGTGGGCTTGTAGACGAGGCCGGTCTTGTAGCTCAACAGGTCATCCTTGGCGTCCACCACGACGGTCGCGGCGCCGGGAGTAACGCTGACGAAATGGGTCTTGTAGTGCTCGGTCCGGAGACTCGCATTGATCTGCCAGTGGCGGTTGAACTTGATGGTGTCGAAGGCGTAAATTGCCGCGGTCTTGGTATCGACATTCGTGTTGCCTCCGCTGCGGGGGGGCGAGCCGCTCGGGATTCCGTTTGCGTCGGGACTCTGGATTGGAATCGCCGTCAGCGAGACGCTGGTGAAAGCGGGACTGTAGAGTTTCTCGCGGGCGACCTCGATGCCGCCGCTGAAGTTGTGCTCGATCTTCCCCGCATGGACGTGACCCGAAAGGTTGGTCTGGTTGGACAGGATCGAGGCATCGCGTTTGTTGCCCTGACGGCTGCGGGTGAGCAGGTTGGTCGCGGGCACATACGAGGTGCCGCTCGTGCCCGGGGTGGTGATAATGGCATTGCGCTGGTTGGCGCTGTAGCGCGTCTGGTTGCTGAGCTTGAGATCGCGGTTGAGCGCATGTTCGACGCGCAGCATGGCCATGTCGCTATTCACCGTGTCGTAATCCGAGGTGAAGCCGTAGTAGGTGCTCCAATCGACCCGGGGCACAGGCACGGGGGAAATGTAGCCGGGCAATTGCGCGGTCGGCAGGCCGTAATCGGGCACATTGTCCTGCTCGACGTGCTGATAGGCGAGGTAAGCCTTGGTGGGGGATTTGAGTCCGAGGGCGAGCGAAGGTGCGATGCCCCAGCTCTCGTTGTTGGCGATCTGACGACCAGCGATGTCGCTGTCCTGCCAGAGGGCGTTGACCCGGATCGCGGCACCTTTGGCGAGGGTGTCGGAGGACTGGTTGACGTCCACGATTGCACGCTTGCGGGAACCGGACGCCGCTTCGTCGAAGCCGTAGGTGACAAGCGCGTCGGTGAAGTCACCGAGGCGGGGCGTCTTGGTGGCGACATTGACGTAACCGGAAGCGCCGCCGCGGCCGATGTCGGTGCCCGCCGGGCCTTTGACGACCTCGACCTGTTCAAAATTGAAAACGTCGCGGCTATAAGCGCCCACGTCGCGCACGCCGTCCACGAAGATGTTGTTCGTGGCATCAAAGCCGCGGATATAAAATGAATCGCCCGAAGTGCCGCTGGCGCCGCCGCCTTCGCCGGCGGCGAACGTGATGCCCGAGGTGTTGCGGAGGACATCGCTCAGGCTGGTCGCGCCTTGCTGGATATAGACTTCACGCGGGACGACAATGACCGTCTGGGGTGTATCGCGCAGCGGAACGGTGAATTTGGGTGAAGCCAGCGTTTTGGGTTTTTCCCCTGAAACATCGACCCTCGGCAGCTCCGAGACTCTTTCGCCGCGGGCATCAGCCAGCTTCCATTCGGAAGCAGGGCTCGCCTGGGCGGTGGAAGCCAGGCCTTGGGCCATGATCATGGCGGTAAGGGCGGCAACGCTTTGGCGGGTGTTGCTACGATTTTCGTCCAGGGAGGTTTTGGAGGATGAGCTCATTGCGGGCTGGAAAGGGAAAGTGAGGGAGGCCGGGCTTAATCAGGCCCGGCGGAGCAAACAGGGAAACACCGCGAGCACCGCGATGGCGGCGAGTAGAGCTAACGATGAAGGAAGCGGTGCTTTGGTGTGAGGAGGTCTCTGCGCTGTGCATGCGGCGACTTGATGATGAGACCCAGTAACATGTCAATATGGTAAACGAGACTCAGTCTTAATTAAGTTATAATGCCTTGATTGACCGTATTCCCCGGTTCGCGTTAAAAAAACGCCATGGTCGAAAGCCTCACCGTCACCCTCTCCGATCATCGAAGCTATCCTTTGCACTTTGGCACTGATTTAACCCGTGAAGTGCGGACCGAAGTGGACAAATTGACGGCTGCGGGTCGCAAAATTTCCGTGGTGACCGACACGCACCTCGTCGGCAGCCAACGCGCGGCGTTGTCCGCGATGTTCGGCGAGGCGCCGATGCTGGTGCTGGCGGCGGGCGAGGGCACCAAATCACTGACGGACTTGGGGCGCGTCCTGGATTTTCTGGCCGAGCACCGCCTCGATCGCAGCGGCGTGCTTTTCGCGGTGGGCGGCGGCGTGATCGGGGATCTCGCCGGTTTCGCCGCAGCCAGTTACCTTCGCGGCATCGATTTCCATCAGGTCCCCACCACCTTGCTGGCAATGGTGGACAGCTCCGTAGGCGGAAAAACCGGGATCAATCTCAAAGCGGGCAAGAATCTGGTGGGCGCATTTCACCAGCCGAAGGCGGTTTTCATCGCGACCGGCCTGCTCGCGACCTTGCCGCCTCGTGAATTCGCGGCAGGCATGGCGGAAGTCATCAAGTACGGCCTGCTCGGCGACGCGGCGCTGTTCGCGCGGTTGGAACGCGCGACGCTGACGTTGCAGAGCGACGATCTCGCCGCGACGATCCGCCGTTGCTGCGCGTTGAAGGCCCGGATTGTGGAAGCCGACGAACGCGAACTGGCGTCCGAGGGCGGCCGGGCATTGCTGAATCTCGGGCATACATTCGGCCACGCCATCGAACAGGTCACGGGCTACGGCACGTACCTGCACGGTGAAGCGGTGGCCATCGGTCTCTGCGCCGCCGGGCGACTGTCCCGGAAACTCGGATATCTCACCTCGGCCGAAGAGGCGCGCATCGAGAAAGTCGTGGCCGCCCACGGGTTGCCCGTGGGCTTGCGCGCGCCACTGGCCCTCGGTGATTTGCTCGGGGCCATGGCGCGCGATAAAAAAGTCCGCGCCGGCCTTCCGCGTTTCGTGGTTTTGAAAGCTCTCGGCGACTCGGCGACGCAGGGCGGAATCGCGCCGGCGTTTGTGGAAGCCGCTTTTCGCGAAGTCGGAGCGATTTAAGGCATGATGATTTTGCCCACGGAACACACTGAAGACACGGAAGGGAAATTGGAAAATTTCCGTGTGTTCAGTGTGTTCCGTGGGCAGCCTGCCTGAACCATGTCTGCCATCGACGAAGGCATTGTCCGCGAATATTTCGAACAGAACGGGTTTCTGGTGCGCCAGGTGCGCAAGTATCAGGTGCAGGCGCGGAAGAAGACCGGCGACGAGGAGATTGACCTGCTGGTCTACAACCCCGTGTGGCAGCGGGCGGTACGCAAACCCGATTTCTTTCTCTTCTCGAACGAGCTGCCCTTCATCCATCGCGCGGTCGTGTCGGTCAAACCCTGGCACACGAACGTGTTTTCGCCGAGCATCCTCAAGAGCAGCCCGGAGATCTTTCGCTTTCTCGAGCAAAATGTCCTGAAGGAAGCCACGCGTTTCTTCCCCGCGGCTTCCGCGGAATCGGAGGGCGACGATCTCACGAAAATCCTCGTGTTGCCCAGCCTGCCGACCGCCGAGCCTTTTCGCTCGCAGAGCGTCGAGCTGCTTAAACAGCGCGGCGTGGATGCCATCATTTCGTTCCGGGCGATGCTGCTGGACCTTCTCGAAAAAATTGAAATCAACCAGAGCTACACCAAGAGCGACACGCTGCAGGTCATGCGCATTCTGAAAAACTACGATCTGTTGAAGGACGCCCAGCTCGACATGTTTCCCGACCGCGCGGTGGCGGCGAAGAAAACCCCGCGGAGTTAATCTCGTTCCATGCCTCCTGTCATTCATCCCACTGCGATCGTCGAAGCCGGCGCCCAGCTCGGCGCCGATTGCGAGATCCACGCCCATGCGATTGTCACGAAACACGTGATTCTCGGCGACCGCGTCGTCGTGCATCCGTTCGCGGTTATTGGGGGTGATCCACAGTATCTCAAATTCGACCGCGCACTGGTTTCCGGCGTGCGCATTGGTGCCGGGACGGTGTTGCGCGAGAATGTCACGATCAACCGCTCGATCCATGCCGGCGGCTTTACGGCCCTCGGGGAGAACAATTTCCTCATGGCCTCGAGCCATGTGGCGCACGATTGCGCGCTCGGCAATAATGTCATCCTCGCCAACGCGACGCTCCTGGCCGGGCATGTGAGTGTCGGCGATCACGCGTTCTTTGGCGGTGGCGCGGCCGTGCACCAGTTCTGCCGCCTGGGGGAAAGCGTGATGGTGGCTGGCCACGCCTCGATCACGCGCGATGTGCCGCATTTTGTCATGGTCGCCGAACGCGACGACGTGATCGGCTTCAATGTCGTCGGACTCAAGCGGCGCGGGTTCAGCCGCGCGGCGATCGCGGAATTGAAGGCGGCGTTTCAGGCGGTGTTTTTCACCCCGGGAAGCATCCGCGAAGTCGCGGCCGGCCAGCTCGCCGCCAAGGCGTTCGAAACGCTGGAGGCGCGCCGTTTCCTGGAGTTTTTCGCAGAGGGCAAACGCGGTTTTGCGCGGGCGCGCCGCGCCGCCGAAGTGGAGGAGGACAGGTAACGTCGGTTGTCCCGACCGCCACCCTCCGCTGTCATGGCCGTCGGGACGACGGCCGCTACCCATGATCCCAATGGCCCAGAAACTTGCCTTCACCTGTGGCGATCCGGCCGGAGTCGGCCCGGAAATCATCGCGGCCTGGCTGACAGCGCATCCGGACGAAGTCCGTGACGTTACCGTGATCGGACCGGCCCGCTGGCTGGCGGGCCTGCCGTCGACGGTCGGGAAAATCGCGGTCGGCCTGGAGGAATTCGTCGCCCAGCCCGGCCAGCCGGAGGGCGAGGGGGCGTTGCTTGCCTGGGCTGCGATGGAGCGCGCGGCGACGGGCTGTAAATCTGGCGAGTTCGCGGGAGTGGTGACCGGACCGGTCAGCAAGGAAGGGTTGAGCCGCATTGGTTATGCTTTCCCCGGTCAGACGGAATTTTTTGCCGCCCGGTGGGGCGGCGATCCGACCATGGCCTTCTGCGGTGGGAAACTGCGCGTCGTGCTGGTGACGTGGCACGTTGCGTTGCAGGACGTGGCCGCGCTTCTGACGCCCGCGGCCATCAAGCGGTCAGTCGAGGCCGCGGCCGAACTGGCCCGGGCCGAAGGGATCAAGCGTCCGCGGATCGGAGTGTGCGGTTTGAATCCGCATGCGGGCGAGAACGGGCTCCTGGGAACGGAGGAAAAACGCGTGCTTAATCCGATCCTGCAGACTTTGCGCGTGGCCCATCCGGGACTTTCCCTGTGCGAACCGGGAGACACGTTGTTTGCGCGGGCCCTGCGCGATGAGTTCGATGTCGTGATCGCGCTGTACCACGATCAAGGGCTCGCACCATTGAAGGTGATCGATTTCGACGAGGCTGTGAACATCACGCTGGGCCTCCCGTTTGTCCGGACGAGTCCCGACCACGGCACGGCTTTTGGCATTGCAGGGAAAGGGCTGGCGCGGGCGACGAGTTTCGCGAATGCGGTGCAAGTGGCCCGGCGCTTGATAAACGCGCGCAGCCGGCAATAGTAGGTCCATGTCCGATCCCGCCACGCTTGTTGCTCCGGCCGCCGCCGCTTTGCCGGACGGGGTGCGCGCGGGCAATGAGAACCTGGTCCGGCTGACCGATCCGGCGGGAGCCAAGGTGAAGGCACTGATTGCGCGCGAGCAATCAGGGGCGTTCCTCCGGGTTGCGATCACCGGCGGGGGCTGCAACGGCTTGAGCTATAAGATGAAATTCGTGCCCGAACCGCGCAAAGGGGACATCCTGGTCCAAACCGGCGGGGTTCCCGTGGTCGTGGATCCCAAGACGGCGCTCTATCTCAAGGGCACCCAATTGGATTATTCCCACGCGATGGTCGCGGGCGGATTCAAGTTTTCGAACCCCAACGCGAAGGCCAGCTGTTCGTGCGGCGAGAGTTTCAGCGTGTGACGCCGTCTTTTTTGCGACGGGTCCCGCGATGACCAAACTGACTTTTCACCCCGGAATAGGGCAACTGCCTGCCGAAATAGGTGTTGTCTTCGCTTCGCCTTGGCGCGAAATATTCACTCGACTCAACGTCCAGACCCAACCTTATTGATGGCAAATTCGTTTCCCTCCGCCGGCGGCGGCACCCGCCCCGGCTATTTCCAGCGTCGTAACAACGACCCGTTTGCGGCCATCCGCCGCAATCACCGCATCAAGGTTCCGCAAGTGCGCGTAATCTCCCCCGAGGGCAAGCAGCTCGGGATTCTCGATACCCCCAAAGCCGTCAATCTCGCGCTGGAAGTGGGTCTCGACCTCGTCGAGGTCGCGCCCAACGCCACGCCGCCTGTTTGCCGGATCATGGATTTCGGCAAGTATGTCTACGAGGAGCAGAAGAAGAGCTCCCACGTGAAGGCCACGGCGAGCAAGATCAAGGAGATCGAGTTCACCGCGCGTATCGCCGACGGCGACTTCATGACCAAGCTTCGCCACGGCGAGGAATTTCTTGCGCACGGCAACAAGGTGAAGCTCCGCCTGAAATTCCGCGGCCGTGAAATGGCGCACACCGAGATCGGGTTCGCCGTGATCAAGCGCGCGCTCGAGGAATTGAGTGGCATGGGCCACCCGGATTCCGACCCCAAACTTCTGGGCAAGCAGATCAACGTGATGCTGACCCCGCATCCGATCAACAAGCGCAAGCCGAAGTTCCACCACGACGAACCGGAGGAGGACGAGGAAGAGTCTCCTGCCGCTCCGTCTTCGGATCAGGCCTGAGCCCCCGTCATGATTCCGGCGGCCCGGCGTTGCCTCGCCTTCGCCGGTCTGGCGTTGATGATTATTCCCGCGGTGTTTCCGGCCGGCGATGAACCGGCCAGATCCCGTCCTTTGCGTCCGGGAGAAAGTGGCAAGGTCAACTCGATCCCCCGGGGCGCCACCAGCGGGGTTCGCCTGGGCGGTATCGAATATGTCGACGCCGCGGCGTTTGGCGCCCGCTTCAATCTCAGCTTTCAGGATGCCGCCGGGAATAAATTCCTGCTCAAAAATGCCGGGGTCACGCTCGCCTTCGAAGTTGATTCGCGCGAAGCCGCCATCAACGGGCAGCGGGTGTTTCTCGGCGAGGCCGTCAGGTTTTCAAAGGGGAAACCCCAGCTTAGCCGGATCGATGCTGAATCCCTCCTGACCCCCATCCTGCGGCCGGGCACCGGCGAAAGGAAGCGGCCCGCGCTCAAGCTCATCGCGCTGGACCCCGGCCACGGCGGCAAGGATTCCGGCAAGGTCAATTCCCGGGTGGGGATTTACGAGAAAACCGCCGCGCTCGACATGGCCGAGCGGCTCAAGAAGTTGCTCGAAGCCCAAGGCTACCGGGTGATGATGACCCGGACGAGGGATCGTTTCGTCGAGCTGGCGGACCGCGCGGAGATCGCGCGCAAAGCGGGGGCCGACCTTTTTATCAGCCTCCATTACAATTCCGTGGAAAAGAGCGCGCATCAGGTCACGGGCGTGGAGGTTTTCACGATGACCCCGCGCTGGCAGCATTCCACGGCGGATGTTGAACGCGATGACGACATGGTAAAGGTCGACAACCCCGGCAACGAACACGATCATTGGAATACGCTCCTTGGCTATTACATGCACCGCGAATTACTGCATGATTTGAAAGCGCCCGACCGCGGCTTCAAGCGGGCCCGCTGGGCCGTGCTCCGGCTGGCGTCCTGTCCGGCGGTGCTGATCGAGGCGGGCTACTTGTCCAGCGACGCCGAAGCGCGCAAAATCGCCACCCCCGCTTACCGTCAGCAGATCGCGGGTGCGATTGCCGACGGGGTTCGGGCCTATGCGGTGATGCTGAATGGCAGCGGCGTCCGGCCGCCCAACTAGTTCGCCCCTCCGCCATGACGCTCTCGACGATGACGCGCTGGCTACTCGGTGGCGGGCTCGCCTGCATTTCCGTAGGCGGGTACTCGCTCGACAATCCGGCGGTGCGGGTGGCACCGGTGCGGCCCGGCGCGCGGGCCTTGCCGACGATCCCGATTGCGGGAGTGGATTACATCAATGTTGCGGAGATTGCCGTCCGGTTCGGACTCAATGGCACGTGGCGGGATCAGCCAAAGCGCGAACTGGCGCTCTCGGATAAAATGAACGCGGTGGAGCTCGAGGCCAATGGCCGTGAAATCACGGTCAATGGACGCCGGGTTTTCCTCGGCCATCCCCTGGTGTTGCATCAGGGCCAGCTCTACATGGGCAAAATCGATTTTGAGCGTGGATTTCTCCCGCTGCTCCGCCCGGAGCTGGTCGGTCCGCCGCTGCAGCGTCCGCGTATCATTGCGCTCGATCCGGGGCACGGCGGCGACGATCCCGGCAAGGAAAACACCCCGCTGGGATTGCAGGAGAAGGTTCTCACGCTCGATGTCGCACTGCGGCTGGAGGCCCTGTTGAAGGCGGAAGGCTATGGCGTGGTGCTGACCCGGCGCGACGACCGCCGATTGGACCCGGACCGGAAAATCGACTGGCGAAAACGTTCGGAGGTCGCGAACGCCGCGCGAGCTGATCTCCTGATCAGCATTCATTTCAATTCACTGGATCCCGATACCAGGACGAGCGGCACCGAAGTCTTCACGTTCACGCGCAAGGGCCAGCGATCGGACCGCTCATGGAGTTTCGGCGAGGAAGATGACACCGAACATGCGGATGTGCCGGTCAACCGCTTTGACGCCTGGAGCACGGTGCTGGCCGATGCGATGCATCGGGCGGTGATGGGGAAACTGAAGACCCTGGACCGTGGACATAAAACGATGCATTCCGGCGTGCTGCGTGGGCTCAACTGTCCGGGGGTATTGGTGGAATCGGTGTTTCTTTCCAATGACGCCGAGGCCCGCCTGGCTGCGACTCCGGAGTACCGGCAACAGATCGCCGAAGCGATTGCACGGGGAGTGCGCACGTATGCGGATCAAGTTATGGCCTTGCAGCCGCCACCGGTTGCCAAAGAGCCTTCTTCGGTTTCTTCCTCGCCTCCCAAATCGCCATGATCCTCTCCCGTTTGTCTCGTGCATTTTTCATCGTTGCCGTGCTCGCGGTCCCGGCTGTGCGAGCGTGGGACTATGAAGGTCACCGCGTGGTGAACCAACTCGCGCTCCAGGCTCTGCCGGCGGAATTTCCCACCTTTGTCCGCGAGCCCAGCGCGGCGGAGCGGATCGCGTTTCTTGGCGGCGAGCCTGATCGCTGGCGCAATGTCCCCGATGGCCCGCTCCGCCAGTCCGGCGGCAGCTGGACGGATCATTTTTGCGATGTCGAACAGTTGCAGGATGCCGGACTGGATCCGGCCACCCTGACCTCGTTTCGCTTCGATTTCGTGGTCGCGTATGCCGCCGGTCGGGCGGCGCACCCGGATAAGTTTCCCGCGATCAATCCGGCAAAAAACTCTGATCACACGCGCGAATGGCCGGGCTTTCTGCCTTGGACGATCACGGAGTATTACGGCCGGCTTAAGTCCGCGTTTTCCTATCTCAGGACGTTCCAGGAGTTGGGCACACCCGAAGAGATCGCCAACGCCCAGGCGAATGCGATCTATGTGATGGGCACGCTGGGTCACTTTGTCGGCGATTGTTCGCAGCCGCTGCACACCACAATTCATCATCATGAATGGGTGGGGCCCAATCCCCAGGGCTATGCCGTCTGGTCGGGATTTCATTCGTGGATCGATGGGGGTTTTATCAAAAAAGCGGGTATCTCCACCGCCAGCCTCGCGCCCAAGCTGACGGTCGCCCAGCCGCTCGCGGTGGGGCCGCGCGGTGATGGACGCGACCCCCTGTTTGTGGCGGTGATGGACTACATGACCGCTCAACACCGCCTCGTTGAACCACTCTATCAGCTCGAAAAAGCCGGTAAGCTGAGCGACGAACTCGAACACTCCGGCAAGTTCAACCAGGATACCGCGCCGGTGAATGAAGAGGGTCGCGCGTTCGTGGTAGGCCAGTTGCTCAAAGGTGGCCAGATGTTGGCTGCGATCTGGTTAACCGCCTGGCGCACGGCGCCGGTTGACACCTACCTCCAAGGCCAGCTGCAGAAACGCCAGGGGATCAAGCCAGCTCCCGCCGCAAAAAAAGAATAAGCCGCCCGTTCGGATTTTTAACCACAAAGGCACAAAGAAAGCCCAAGGCCGTGGAATAAATCCGGCGGATCGACCTTAGTGTCTTGGTATCGTTGTGGTTAAAAATCCGGACTACTTCCAAGCCAGGATGAGGGCGCCGGCGAGGATCAGCGCCACGCCTAGAACACTTTTCAGGGTGAGCGCCTCGTGCAGGAAGAGCGCGGCGAAAATGAGCACAAAGACCACGCTCAATTTGTCGATCGGGGCGACTTGCGAGGCCTCGCCGAGTTGCAGCGCGCGAAAATAACAGAGCCACGAGAGACCCGTGGCCAGGCCCGAGAGGGCGAGAAACAGCCAGCTGCGCCCGCTCAGCGAGGTGATCTCCGCCGGTTTCATCGTCGCCAAGGGGACACTCCACGCAAACACCAGGATCACCGTGGTGCGGATCGCAGTGGCGAGATTCGAGTTGATGCCTGTGATGCCCACTTTCGCCAGGATGGCGGTGGCGCCGGCAAACAATGCGGAGAGGAGCGACCAGAGGACCCAGGAATTACTCATGAGGGAAATTTCCGGGACGATTTAACTCTGCTCAGGATGCGCGGGTGAACGGAGCAGCCAGAAGATGCCCGAGCCAGACTCCGGCCAGGCAGAGCACGACGGAACTGATGACATAAGCACCGGCGCGGAGGGAATCCCCTTCGCGGATTAGATTCAGCGTTTGCAGGCTGAACGCCGAGAAGGTGGTGAACCCGCCGCAAATTCCGGTCATGAAAAAGAGCCGGGTTTCATGGGTGAAGTGCCGGCTGACGGGTCCGGTCCAGGTCGCCAAAAAACCGATGGCAATGCAGCCGCTGACGTTCACGCAAAACGTGCCCCAAGGGAAAGCGCTGCCCGCCTGGGTATCGATGAGGGTGGAGAGCCAATAGCGGGCCATGCTGCCGAGCGCTCCGCCGAGGGCGATTAAGAGATAGAGAGTCATGACGCAGCGCGGTAGATAAAACCTGAAACTTGAAACCTGAAACTTGAAACCTGAAACCTGAAACTTGAGACCTGAGACCTGAGACCTGAGACCTGAGACCTGAGACCTGAAGTTAGAAGGGTTTCAAGTCTCAAGTTTCAAGTTTCAGGTTTCAGGTTTCAAGTCTCACCTTTCGGGTTTCACCTTTCGGTCCGATCTGCCAGCGTCCGGTTCGCGTGAATTTCATTTCGCGAATCCCCCGGTTTCTTTTTGCGCTGGCGGCCGCCATGGCCGGCTGGTTCGTGGCGAATCCTGTCCGGGCGGAGAGTCTTGCGGAGCGTGTGATTATCGTGGCCAACAGCGACGACCCGGACTCCCTGCGGCTCGCGCAGTATTACGCGGAAAAGCGCGGGATTCCGCCGGAGAATATTTTCTCCTTTAAGCTGCCGCTGGTCGAAACCATCGCCTGGTCCGAGTTTGTCACCGCGCTCTGGCGGCCGCTCCAGGCCGAACTGATCCGCCGTCATTGGATCGATGCGATCCCGATGGCGCTGACCGATGCGGTTGGGCGGCAGAAAAACGCGATGCATGGCCACCGGATTTCCTACCTCGTGACCTGCCGCGGGGTTCCGCTGCGGATCGCCCACGATCCCGCGCTCTACGCCGAGGTGCCGCCGATGACCTCCCGGTCCGAATTCCGCACCAATCAAGGTGGGGTTGACTCCGAACTCGCCTTGCTGGCGGCGGGAGGGACGTCGATCAACGGGTTCGTTTTCAACGCGTTGTTTCGCAACGATCATCCCAGCGCCTTCGACCTCGCGCAGGTGATCAAGGTCGGCCGGCTGGACGGCCCGGATTTTGATTCGGCGCGGGCGTTGGTGGATCATGCGCTGGAGGCGGAGAAACACGGTTTGCTGGGGCGCGGTTATGTCGATTCCGGAGGAGTTTATCCGGATGGCGACCGGTGGTTTGAATCGGTCGCCACCCAGTTGACGCGCCTGGGCTTTGAGACGGATGTGGACCGGACGCCCACCACGCTGCCCTTGACCGAGCGGATCGATGCCCCGGCGTTCTATTTTGGCTGGTATGCGAACGACCTCAACGGACCGTTCACCCTGCCCGGTTTTCGTTTTCCGGCCGGAGCGATAGCCCTGCATCTTCACAGTTTTTCCGCCCGGACGCTGCATTCGGCGACCGAGGCCTGGTGTGGTCCGCTGGTGGCGCGCGGGGTGACGGGCACGGTGGGAAATGTCTTTGAACCTTACCTGCAGCTGACGCACCTGCCGCATCTTTTTCTGCGCGCTTTGGCGCGGGGAGATACTCTGGGGGACGCAGCGTGTTATGCGCTGCCGGCCTTGAGCTGGCAGGGAGTCCTGATTGGCGATCCCCTGTACCGTCCTTTTGCGGTTTCGCTGGAGGAACAACTCCGGCGGCTTGAAGAACTGCCCCGCGATCTGGCTGGCTACGCGGTCCTGCGCAGGGCGCATGTGTTGGAAGCGGAGAAGGAAATGGATGAAGCGAAGATCCTCCTGCGTCGGGAACTCGAGCAACGTCCCAATCTGGCTGTGGCGCTCGCGCTTGCAGCCCGTTTGGAAGCGAACGGCGATCGGGCGGGAGTGGTGCAAACGCTCGGATTCGTGTCACGCCAAAATACCTTCATCCCCAACGAATGGGCACTGGCGCGGACCGTGGCCCAGCGGCTGGAAGCGAATGGCGCCCCGCTCATGGCGGTTGCAATCTACCGGCAGCTTTTTTCCGCGGAAACCATGACGAAGGAAGTGCGGGCTCCCTGGTTATACGAAGCCCGCAGCACAGCCTTGGCGGCACAGGATATCCAACAGGCTGAGGCGTGGGAGAAGGAGCTCGATGAACTCATTGCCCCCAAGCCGGAGGCAAAGGAATAGGTCCGAGTAGCGAAAGCCTCACGGCTTTCGTCCGAACCCGAAACGCTCACGCCTTTCGCTACGAGGATCCAAGGCAGTCCGGCATTTCCCAAACAGCCCTAATGACTCAGACCTTGTCCACAATCCGGTCGGCCAGGCCGTAGGCGATGGCTTCCTGCGCGTTCAGATAGAAATCCCGGTCGGTATCGCGATTGATGTGTTCCAGCGACTGGCCGGAAGCATGGGCGAGAATCTGGTTCAGCTCCTGGCGGAGCTTTTCCATTTCCTTCGCCTGGATGTTGATATCGGTCGCCGGCCCGACCATGCGGCCTGAGATCAGCGGTTGATGAATCAGCACCCGGGAATGCGGGTAAAGCAGGCGGCGGCCTTTGGGCGCGGCGCACAACAGGATCGATCCCATCGAGGCCGCCATGCCGGTCACCACGATCGTGATGGGCGACGTGATCAGCTTCATCGTATCGTAAACCGCCATGCCGGCGGTGATCGATCCGCCCGGGGTGTTCATGTAAAACGTGATCTCTTTGCCCGGGGCGACGGCCTCGAGGTAAAGGAGTTTCTCGGTCAGGTCCTTGGCGGTTTCATCGGTGACCGCTCCCCAGAGAAACAGCTTCCGCTGTTCGAGGAACTTCTTCTGGACCAGCATGGCCACGGGCGCGCCGTGTTTGGGGCTCTTGGCTTCCTGCTCGTCGTCCTCATCCTCATCGTCGAGGTGGGGGGCGGGAAGCGGGTTCGTCAGGCTGGGATGAAAATTGGAAGGAGACATGTCGCGCAACGTGTGCGGGTTTGGCGGATTTGCGAGTCGTTTTTTGCGATTAGATCGCGAGGAACGCCAGCCGTTTTTGGCCAGGCAAGTAGAGCGGGTCCCTGATCAGCCGCCGATCCGGATTTAACCACAAAGATACAAAGGCACAAAGGTCGATCCGCCTTCTGCAGCTTTGTGCCTTTGTATCTTTGTGGTTAAAAAATCCGCGGTGTTACAGCAGACCCAACTTCATCTTACCCTCTTCGGAAATCATTTGCTGGTTCCAGGCTGGCTCCCAGGTGATCCTCACATCCGCTTCGCTGACTCCGGGGACGAGGAGAATCTTGCCCTTGGCATCTTCCGCGATCGCTGGACCCATGCCGCAGCCGGGAGCCGTGAGAGTCATCGCGACCTGCACTTTATAGCCGCCCTCGGGCTTGGGCTCGACGTCCATCGAGTAAACCAGGCCGAGGTCGACGATGTTGACCGGGATTTCAGGGTCATAGACCCGTTTCAGTTGATCCCAGACCGCGGTCGGATCGGGCGCGCCGTTGGCCAGGGTGGAGCCCTGAACGGTGTCATCGGAAACCTTCTCACCGATGGCGTCGCTGTCCTTGCCGTCGATGCGGAAGAGTCCGAAATCGCTCTGTACCGTGAAACTACCGCCGAGCGTCTGGTGGATCATGACCCGCGTGCCCGCGGGCAACGGCGTCTTGTCACCCGACGGAATCTGGGTCGCGGTGAGGTCGCGGGAGAGCGTGCGATCTTTGGAGGTCATGGGAGAGTAGTGAGTAGCGGGTAGTGAGTAGTGAGTAGGAGCCTGCGTTTGCGATGCTCGTTACTGCTACCCGCTACTGCGTAAACTTGGTTTGAATGAGCGTCCGGAGGGCGTCGCGGATCGGCTCGCTTTCGAGTTTGGCGAGAACTTCCTCGAAAAAACCGAAGGTGAGAAGTTCGTCGGCGGCGGATTTGGCAATGCCGCGTGACTGGAGATAAAATTCCTGCTCCGGGTCGATGCGGCTGCTGGTGGCGCCGTGGGTGCAGCGCACGTCGTTGGCCTGGATCTCGAGCCCGGGGAGCGAATTGGCCTCGGCGTCGTCGCTCAACATCAGGTTGCGGTTGCTTTGGTAGGCGTCCGTTTTCTGCGCGTCGGGATCAACGATGATGAGGCCGGAAAAAATCGTCTTCGTCTTGTCGCGCAGCGCGTTCTTGTAGAGCAGATCGGACTTGGTGTTGGGCGCCTGGTGGATCTGGAGCGTGCGCTGGTCGAACTCCTGCGTGCCGTCGGCGACGGTGAGCGCGAGCATTTCGGACAGGCCGCCAGGAGCCTGGAGTTGCGACAGCGACTCGTGGCGGGCCTGGCGCGCGCCCAGATGAAGATTGAGCGATTGCACGCGGGCATCGCGGCGCACGACGGTGGAGTTGAACTGGAAGGAAAGGGTTTCGCGCGACCAGGCCTGTGCGGCGACATACGTGAGCTGGGCTCCATGCGCGGCATAGAGATCGTTGGCGCCGCAGGCGAAGTGGGCTCCGGCATCCGTCGAGACGAAGTAGTCCACGACGGTGACCTTGGCATTTTCCTCTGCGATGATGAGCGTGTGGGGAAACACGGCCGAATCCGGGCCGTTGACCGCGTGGATCACGATGATCGGCTCGCTGAGCTCGACGCCCCGGGGCACGTGGATGAACGCGCCGTTGGCGACGAAAGCGGTGTGCAGGGCGGCAAATTTTTCGGAGCCCAGCTTCTGCGGTTGCGCCATGAAATGAGCTTTCAGGAGGTCGGCATGCTTGACCGCGGCCTCGGCGAGGGTGGTGACAATCACTCCGCGGCGCTGCAGGTCGGCGGCGATCGGCTTGGAGGAGACCAGCTGGTTGTTGGCGAAAACGAATTCGGCTGCGCGAGGCAGATTCAGTGCCGGATGGTCGGAACCGGAAGGCCGTGACGCTGGCAGGGTAAAGCCATCGAGTTTCAGTGAAGCGAGACTGCTGAAGCGCCAGGTTTCATTGGTGCGCTTGGGCAAGGGCAGGGCGGTGAATGACTCGTAGGCCGCACGCTTGCGGTCCAGCCACCAGGCCGGCAGGGCGCCGAGCGACGCCAGATGCTGGGCGAAAGCCTCGGCGGTGAAGCTGCCGATGATGGATTTGGGTTCGGTCGTGGAAACAATACTCATCACTAAAAATTTCTAATTTTAACGCAGAGGACGCTGAGGAGGGGAGAGGACGCAGAGGGCGATTGGAATTCTCCGCGACCTCTCCGGTTCCTCAGTGTCCTCTGTGTTCCCATATACGTTGATTGAATTCGGAAGCGACAGATTGGGAAACAATCAGCCGACGCTGCCTTCCATTTCGAGGTCGATCAGGCGCTTGAGTTCGACGGAGTATTCCATCGGGAACTGGCGCGCGAGGTCGTTGATGAAGCCATTGACCGCAAGGCTCATGGCCTGCCCCTCGGTCAGCCCGCGCTGCTGCATGTAGAAGATCATCTCCTCGTTCACCTTCGAGACGCTGGCCTCGTGCTGCACGGCGTTGCGATCGCCGCGGACGGTGATGGCCGGGTAGGTGTCGGTGCGGCTGTTCGTATTGATGAGCAGCGCGTCGCACTCGGTGTTGTTCTTGCATCCCTTCAGGTGTTTCGGGATGTGCACGACGCCGCGGTAGGTGCTGCGGCCCTGGCCGACGGAGATGGATTTGGCGATGATGTTGGACGTCGTTTCGTCGGCGGCGTGAATCATCTTCGCGCCGGTGTCCTGGTGCTGCCCGTCGTTGGCGAGGGCGATGGAGATGACCTCGCCGCGCGCCTTGCGCCCCTTGAGGACGACGCCGGGATACTTCATCGTGAGCCGGCTGCCGATGTTGCAGTCGATCCACTTGATTTCGGCCTCCTCGTGGGCGACGCCACGCTTGGTGACGAGATTGAAGACATTGTTCGCCCAGTTCTGGACGGTGATGTACTGGATCTTCGCGCCCTTGAGGGCGACGAGTTCGACCACCGCGCTGTGCAGGGTCGACGTGCTGAACTTCGGCGCGGTGCAGCCTTCCATGTAGGTGACCTCCGCGCCCTCGTCGGCGATGATGAGCGTGCGCTCGAACTGGCCGAAATTTTCCGCATTGATGCGGAAATAAGCCTGCAGCGGCTGGGCCACTTTCACGCCGGGTGGCACATAGATGAACGAGCCGCCGGAAAACACCGCGCTGTTCAGGGCGGAGAACTTGTTGTCGCCAGTCGGGATGACCTTGCCGAAGAACTTCCGGAAAATTTCGGGATGCTCGCGCAGACCCTCGGTCGAGTTGACGAAGATCACGCCCTGCTTCGCGACGATGTCCTTGATGTTGGAGTAGGCGGCTTCGGAATCGAACTGGGCCTCGACGCCGGCGAGGAACTTGCGTTCCTGCTCGGGAATGCCGAGGCGCTCGAACGTCTTCTTGATGTCGTCGGGGACTTCATCCCAAGTGCGCTTCGGCTTCTGGCCTTGCGACAGGTAATAGCGGATCTTGTCGAAATTGATGTTCTCGAGATCCTTGGTGGCCCAGTGCGTGGGCATGGGCTTCGCGAAAAATGTCTTCAGCGCGGCGAGCCGGAAATCGAGAATCCACGGAGCTTCCTTTTTGACCGAACTGATGTAGCGGACGGTGTTTTCGTTCAGGCCGGTGCCGGCGTCGAAGGCGTACTTGACGTTGTAGCTGAAATTGCCCGCGGCCTGGTCGATGCCGGAAACAGGATTGGCGGTCGCCTCCGGGTCGGCTGTAGCGGTGGAAAGGGTATCGGTATCGGAGAGAGGTTTCATGGTGTGCTGTGGGACGGCTGCGGAACGCTCAACGCCCAACGCTCAACGTTGAACGCTCAAGTGAGGATGTAGCGGCAGGTCGCATGGGAAATTGAAAGTTAAGCGTTAAACGTTGAGGGTTGAGCGTTGGCCGCGCGCGTTCGCCTCGCTGTCAGGACGCCGCCAGTTCTTTTTTGACCCAGTCATAGCCCTTGGCCTCGAGCTCGAGCGCCAGGGATTTGTCGCCGCTTTTGATGATGCGGCCGTCCCACATCACGTGGACATGATCCGGCACGATGTAATCGAGCAGGCGTTGATAGTGGGTGATCAGCAGGACGCCGAGATTGGGGCCGCGCATGGCGTTGACGCCGTCGGCGACGATGCGAAGGGCGTCGATGTCGAGGCCGGAATCGGTTTCATCCATCAGCGCGAATTTGGGTTCGAGCATGGCCATCTGAAGGATCTCACAGCGCTTTTTCTCGCCGCCGGAAAAGCCGTCGTTCACGGCCCGCGAGGTGAACTTCCGGTCGATCTTCAGGAGATCCATCTTGGAATAGAGGCGCTTGTAGTAAGCGGCGGCATCCAGCTCTTCGCCCTCGGCCATGCGGGCCTGGAGGGCGGCGCGGACGAAATTGGCGATCGAGACGCCCGGGATTTCGCTCGGGTATTGGAAGGCGAGGAACAGGCCCGCCCGGGCGCGTTCGTCGGCTTCCTTTTTGAGGATGGATTCACCGTCGAGCAGCACCTCGCCCTCCGTGATCTGATAGTCGGGATGGCCGGCGATGGCCTTGGACAAGGTCGATTTGCCGGTGCCGTTCGGCCCCATGATGGCATGGACCTCGCCGCTGCTAATCGTGAGGGAGAGGCCATTGACGATTTTCTTTTCGCCGATGGAGACGTGGAGATTTTTGATTTCGAGTGAAGACATGATGACGGAAAATAAAAAGGCGGGCGGGCCGGCTCAGCGGGCGGATTGGGCTTTGCCCCGGAAGATGATCTCGACGGATTTGGCGTCGTAGCCTTGGGGAAGGATCGTGGTGACCTGGGCCAGCAGGCCTTCGGGGAGGTCGATGTCGTGGGTCGCGCCGGTTTGCTCATCATGGAAATGAGCGTGGGGACGCAGATTGGGACAGTAGAGGGTCGGCCCGCGCTCGAAATTGACCGCGCGGACGAGGTTACACTGCACGAGTGTTTCCAGACAGTTGTAAACAGTTGCTAGGGAGATGGTAGGCAATTCCGATTTCACCCGCGCAAACACTTCATCCGCCGTCGGATGGTCGCGTTTTTTGAGCAACACGTCGTAAATCACTTCGCGTTGGGGGGTGGAGCGCAGGCCGCTATCGGCTAGACGCTGCGCAAGGGCGTCGGGGGTGCTGGTAAGGGTGGACATGGGATGAAGGGGCAACAAATTGGAATGGTTCTAAGGTGCAAGTAATAATTAGAACTATTCTAATAATAGCATACCTTGGGAGCTATACGGGAATGCCACCTGCCTTGGATTCCCGTGGTGGAACGCGTGAGCGTTTCGGGTTCGGACGAAAGCCTCACGGCTTTCGCTACATTTTAACTCATTCCAGTGCAGCACTATCTCCGCCAACACCAATGCCAGGGTTCGTAGGTAATGCCGTGGCGATTATCCTTCGGGTAGGACAGGATGAAACCAAATTGGCCCGCCCGCAGGGTGAGCCAGTCAAACGCAAGGGTGGTAGCGAAGCTTTCTTCCAAGGGCGGATCGCCCGGCGTACCGAGGTCGATGGCCCGGCCACCATGGTGCTCACTGTAGCCGGGAGCGGCCACCCATTGAAGGATGCCGGACAAAGGCTGCCCGGTGGCGAGTTTCCGCCGGATGATTTCCTCCTGTCGGGCGAGGCTGCGAAAACCGGACCAAGGCAGCAATGCAATCCGGTCGGCGATGGCCGCGCGCGGTAATTTCTCCCAAGCCGCGGCGGCGGGAGCGACCAGTGTCATCTCCCGGTTTTTCGGATTGAGGCCAACCGCGCGCAAATCCCCGGCCGGGGCTTCGGGTTGCAGTGGCAAATTCCGGCTGGTGGCATAATCGGAGGGAATCCCGAGGGCGCGATGGATCGCCTCAACCCGGGTGGCGTAATCGTCGCTCATTGCAATTTAGGGGGCTGTTTGGGAATTGTTTGTCATCGCGAGGTGCGCGAAGCGCGCCGTGGCGATCCAGCTGGATTGCTTCGTCGCCGCGCCTGGCGCGGCTCCTGAAATGACAGAATTCCCCGACAGCTTCTAGCACTACTCCGTTAGGTGTCTCACTCTCGCCGTCCAATGACTGATATATGGGCGGGGTGCCGGCACACCGCACTGCAATGCTCAAGGAAAGCCAAATTGAAAATTGGACGTTGAGCGTTGAATGTTGGGCGTTCGTCGGTTTCTCCGCAGAGCGATTCAAGCGGGGTGAGGGCACTCCGCCCACACCGGCGACCGTGCAGTTGAACTCCCCGTTCGCTCGTAACCGGCAACGCGCTCCATCTCCAAGGCTGCATGGATCCGGCTAAGCGGGTTGAAGGGGTTCTTCAAACTGACCAGTTGGGTCCTGCTTTGGGAGGCTTCGTGTGAGAATTCCGATTGGGGAAGCCTGAGCGGCTGAGATTAGAACCCTGCCAAATTGATCTCCAGAGTTGCACTCGGGCCGCGCAAAGGCTCTGTGTTTCCGTACCCACCATGTCCAGCCCTTCTGTCGAAAACGTCGTCATCATCGGTACCGGTTGTGCGGGTCTGACCGCGGCCATCTATACCGGCCGGGCCAATCTCAGCCCGCTGGTGCTGGAGGGTTCCCTCCCGGGCGGCCAGCTCACGACCACCAGCGAGGTGGAGAATTTCCCCGGATTTCCCGAGGGGATCGATGGATTTCAACTCATGGACAACCTGCGCAAGCAGGCCACGAAGTTCGGCACGCGTTTTGAGCAGGCGCTCATCACCTCGGTCGATTTCACCTCGATGCCGCGCAAGCTGATTGCCGGCAACAAGACCATTGTCGCGAAGACCGTCATCATCGCCACGGGCGCTTCCCCGCGCATGACGGGCGTCCCTGGGGAAAAGGAACTTTACGGCGGCAAAGGCGTGACGACCTGCGCGACCTGCGACGGGGCGTTTTATCGCAAGATGGAAGTCGCGGTCATTGGCGGCGGCGACAGCGCGGCCGAAGAAGCGCTGTTTCTCACCCGCTTTGCGAGCAAGGTGTACCTCGTGCATCGTCGCGACTCCCTGCGCGCCTCGAAGATCATGGCCGATCGCGCGACCTCGCATCCCAAGATTCAGATGGTGTGGAACAGCATTCCCGTGGCCATCGAGGGCGTGGCCGAAGGCGCTGTCAGCGGGCTCAGGATCAAGCACGCGCAAACCGGCGCGGAATCCGTCATTCCGGTGAAGGGCATCTTTGTCGCCATCGGCCACATCCCCAACACCCAGGCCTTTTCCGCCGCGCTCGAAGTCGATGATGGCGGTTACTTTGTCCCGCAGGCGGGTTCGCAGATCCAGACCAAGATCCCCGGAGTATATGTCGCCGGGGACTGCGTGGATCACGTTTACCGGCAGGCCATCACGGCCGCCGGCATGGGGTGCGCCGCCGCGATCGAAGCCGAACGCTGGCTGGCGGAACATGAAGCTGGATCGGGTGAAACCTGAGACCTGAAACTTGAAACCTGAGGGCCACCTCAGGCGATTTAGGCCTTCAGTCTCGAGTTTCCGATTTCAGGTCTTCTTCCTTTCGTGACCTTGGTGGCTTCGTGTGAGTCCAGTTCCGGAAACGAGACTGTTTCACACGAAAGCCACGAAGCTCACGAAGGTTTTCTCCGCGACTCCGCGTGGGCCCTTCCGGAATCCGATCCTCAAGCCGTCCTCACGCAGAGCCGCGGAGCCGCAGAGGAGGAATTGAGAACTTCATTCATCGCCTTCAACTTTCAGGTTTCAGGTCTCAAGTTTCAGGTTTCACCTGGGTCACCACCCATAGCTCCGCTTGATCTTCAGCGGTTCATACAGATTGGGTGAGAGCTCGGCCAGAAAGCGGCTGGGGGTCAGGAGCATTCCTCCGGGACCGGCGCGGGTCGCGACTTTCGGATAGCTGAGATAGAGTTCGTTGCGCGCGCGCGTCACCGCGACGTAGAACAGGCGGCGCTCTTCCTCGACATCGCCGGCTTCGATCGAGCGGCGCCCGGGGAACTGGCCGTCGGCGAGGCCGATCAGGAAAACGACGTCGTATTCGAGTCCCTTTGCCTGGTGCACGGTCGTCAGTTTCACCGCCTCGGCTTCCGGATCCACCTGGCGGTCGCTGGTCTCCCCGTTGAGCAGGACGATTTGCGCCAGCAGGTCTTGCATCTCGTCGAAACGTCCGGCGAACCCGACCATGGCCTTCAATTCATCGAGCCGGTCGATGTAATCGGCAAACGCGCCGCGGAGGTAGTCGCCATACCAGCCGTCCACCGCCATCTCGACCGCCTTGGCGGGTTTGTCGTTGCGCATCGTCTCGGCGATTTCGCTGAGCGAGGCGCAGAACGAGTCCCACTCGGGCTTCGCGTCCTTGGCGACTTTCGACTTCACGTCATCGCTCGTCAGGACATCGATAAAATCCTTTTGCATCAGCCGCGCGTGGTCGTGGGCGGCGGCGTAGATTTTTTGCGCGCCCTTTTCGCCGATTTTCGGGAGGAGCACCGCGATGCGCTGCCACGCCAGCTGGTCGGACGGATTGTAGACGAAACGCAGCAGCCCCACCAGATCGCGCACGTGCTGACGCTCGAAAAACTTCACGCCGCTCGTGATGTGATAGGGGATGCCCGCCTTCGACAGCGCGAGCTGGATTTCGAGCGCGAGGAAATGGGACCGGTAAAGGACGGCGATTTCGTTGAGCGAAACACCCTCGTCCTCGGTCAGAGCCCGGATGCGCTTGATGATGAACTCGGCCTGCTCGCGGTCATCCATCGTCTGCACGACAAACGGTTTCTGCGCATGGCCGCGCGCCGCGCGCAATTCCTTGTCGAAGTGGCGGCCTTTGGGTTGCGCCATGAGCACGCCGTTGGCGAGGGCGAGGATTTCCGGGGTGGAACGGTAGTTGGTCTCGATGCGATGGATGACGGTGCCCGGATGGCGGTCGGGAAACGTCATGATGTTCTCGAAATTGGCCCCGCGCCACGAGTAGATGCATTGCGCGTCGTCGCCCACGGCCATGATCCGGTGGTGCGCGGCGATGCGGTCGACGATCTGGGCCTGCAGCGTGTTCGTGTCCTGGTATTCGTCGACCAGCACGTGCTGGAAGCGATGGGAGAAGTACTCCGCAATTTCGGGCGCCTTGATCAACAGTGTGAGCCAGTGCTCCAGAAGATCGTCGTAATCGCAGACATTCTGTTCGCGCTTTTTGGTGGCATACGCGGCGGCGAATGCGGGGAAGAGGTGCTTGATCTCGACGTACTGCGGGAAGTAACGCTCGACGGTCTCGGCGAGGGAAAGCTGGGTGTTGCGCGCGAGGGA